>CAXRHS010000095.1:0-4881 GCA_964230235.1 Myxococcota bacterium | reverse complement strand
CAGGCTCTGGCCGCGCGGCGCGGCGCCGCCCAGGCGCCACAAGCGGCCGCCGCCGCTCTGCCAGGCCGCGCCGACGACCGTGTCAGGGTCGGCGTCCGCCAGACTGAAGCCGCCGGCCGTTTGCAGCCAGCTGTCGGGCTGCGGCAACCCCTGCGGATCGCTGCCCATCGCCAGAAGCACCAGACCGCCCACGTTGGTGGCCAGCGGATCGCGCAGTGCGGGCAGCTTGCCGACCAATGGCGTCCACGCGGCAGCGCCTCCCAGC
The DNA here is from genome assembly GCA_964230235.1 of Myxococcota bacterium. Taxonomy (GTDB): domain Bacteria; phylum Myxococcota_A; class UBA9042; order UBA9042; family UBA9042; genus SXRM01. The sequence continues at coordinate 4,616 of CAXRHS010000095.1, read as the reverse complement.
TGCAGCGGGGCCGAGAGGGTGCCGTCCTTGCGCGCGGCGCCAACCCACCACGCGGTGCCTGTCTGGGTACACAAAAGCGTCCCCGATGACACCAGATCGTTGGCCTGCGCCGGCATCGATAGTCCGGTCCAAGTACCGGTGGCGGTGGTGTAGACCCATGAAACCGCGACACCCGAAGCCTGGACACCGACCACCAGCAACCCCGCGTCGGTCGCGCACGCGGGCCCTGCGGTCCAGTGCTGTGCAGTGCCCGGTGGTGGTGGGTGGCCCGCCCAAGCGCCGTCTGCGAACGACTGCAGTTGTGCGACACCTGTTGTCGCATCGGCGCCAAACAGCCACAGTCCGCTGCCCAGGCTGACGAGGTTTGCACCGCCGATCGGTTTGGGTGGCGCTGGCAGCGCGGCGGCAGACAGCGCGCCGCCCGTCGCATCGAACGCCGCAGGCGGCATTGCCTTGCCTTGCGCATCGGTGCCGCCGACCACGTGCAGGATTGGCGCGCCGCCCGGACCCGCGCGCCACGCTGCGCCGGCGTCCGCGCGCTTGAGCGTGTTGTGGGCCGCCATCCGGGTCCACAGCCCGGCCTTGCCGTCCAGGCGCCACAATTCGCCCACCAGCGTTTCGCCGCCGCCGGCGACCGGCTCCCACCCGCCCAGCAGCCACAGGCCGCCTTTACCGTCGTCCGCGCCGGTCGCAGCGCGCCGCGCCACCGGTCGGCCGTCGTCCAGGGCCGTCGAACTGGTCCATTCAATGGCCAGTCCTTCGTCGGTCAAGCCGTCGCAGTCGTTGTCCAAGCCATCGCAGCTGGTCTCGCCGCCGGCCTGCACCTCCGGCTGGTTGCTGTAGTCGCAGGTCCAGGTTGCGTTGCTGCACAGCGGCGCGGCCACCAGCGCCTGGCACACACCCTTGGGCGCACAATCCAGCGCGATCGGTGGCACCGGGTCGTCGTCGGTCAAGCCGTCGCAGTCGTCGTCCAGGCCGTTGCAGGTCTCTGGTTTGGCCTGGCTCTGCGGGCCGTCGGCCTGGCTGGAGCAGGTCGCGACCTCGCCTTTGCCGCAGACCACCACGCCTTTGCCGCATTGACCCAGGCCCGTGCACGCGGCGCCCAGACCCAAGCCCTGCCATTGCTGTTTTTCATCGGTCTGGCCGTCGCAATTGTCGTCCAGGCCGTTGCACGCCTCGGGTTTGGCCTGGCTCTGCGGCCCGCCGGGCAGCGTCGAGCAGGTCACCAGGCCCTGGGTGCTACACGCGACTACACCCGCGCCGCAGGCGCCTTTGCCCGCGCACGGCGCACCAAGCGGCTTGCCATTGAGCGCAAACCCTTCGTCGGTCAGCCCGTCGCAGTCGTCGTCCTTGAGGTTGCACAGCTCATCCGAGGCCGGGGAGCCGGCCATGCCCGGGGCGGTGCTGCACACCACGTCGCCTTTGGTTCCGCACACCACCACGCCTGCGCCGCACACCCCAGGGCTGGCGCATGCGCCGCCAATCGGCGCCTCGCCCAACAGCAGACCCTCGTCGGTCGCGCCGTCGCAGTCGTCGTCGCGGTGGTTGCACACTTCGGCCTTGGCCTTGCTGTCTTTGCCGCCCGGACCACTGGAACAGACCGGCACCCCGCCCAGGCCGCACAGCACCTGGCCGATGCCGCACTCGCCCACCGACAGGCAGGGCGCGCCGACCTGCACGCCGTCGAGCGCAAAGTTCTCGTCGGTGTCGCCGTCGCAGTCGTCGTCCAGGCCGTTGCAGGTCTCGGTCTGGGCCCGCGGCAAGCTGCCATCGGGGTTGGTGCTGCAGGTCGCCTTGCCAAAGGCACACACCACCACCCCGGGCCCGCACGCGCCGACGCCCACGCACGGCGCCCCGATGCCCGCGCCGTGGTACACAAAGCCCTCGTCGATCTGGCCATCGCAGTCGTTGTCCACGCCGTCGCACGCCTCAAAGGCCTGCCAGCCAGGCACTTGGGTGTAATCGCAGTCCAGTTCTCCCTTGGTGCAACGGGCGCCGATGACTGCGGTCGGCTGGGCGCACACGCCCAGGTGCAGGCATGCCAGCTTCGACAGCGCCTTGGCGTCGCTTTGCACCTGCTTGTCGTTGTCGTCGATCTCGTCGGCCAGGCAGTCGCCGTCGCCGTCGGCCCACGCCGATTCCAGCAGATCTGGCTTGCCGTCGCCGTCGCGGTCGTCGGGCTTGCTGGGGGTGTCGCCTACTTCGGCGCCGTCCGGTTTGCCATCGCCGTCGCTGTCGGGCTGTTTGGGGTGGCTGCCAAAGCGGTGCTCGGCGCCGTTGTCCAGGCCGTCGTTGTCGTCGTCGGCGCCGGGCACCAGGCACAGGTTCAAGTAGCACAGGTTGGTCGCGCACTGGCTCGAACGGGTGCACGCCTGGCCGCTGGCGGCGCCTTCGTCGCACGCGACTGTCAGCGCGACCAGCAGGGCGAGCGGTGCGGCAACGGTGGCTTTGCGACCCGGCATGCCACAAGCCTACCGTTCGACGTCGGCCGGCACCAATTCGGGCACCGGAACGCCTTGTAGCGCCGCGAGCGCCGCCGAAACACAGCCCAAGAGATCGCTGGCGATGCCGCCGCGCGCTCCCCACCGGTTGCGCATCAACAGGCCGGCTTTGCTGTGCAGGTGGACGCCCAGGCGCGCTGCCGCGAACGCCGGCAACCCTTGCGCGCACAGGCTGCCGATAACGCCCGCCAGCACGTCGCCCGACCCGGCCTTGGCCAGCGCGGCGTTCGGCTGGTTGCAGATCGCCCACTGACCGTCTGGCGCCACAACCAACGTCCGCTCGCCCTTGAGGGCCACCACCGCTTGCCACTTCTTGGCGGCGTTGGCCGCCGCGGCCATGCGGTCACCTTCGATCGTTGCGACGTCGGTGCCGAGCAGTCGCGCCATTTCGCCGGGGTGCGGTGTCAGGATCAAGCGCCAGTGCGCGCTTTCGGCCAGTTCAGGCTTGCCGGCCAGGATCGTCAGCGCGTCGGCGTCGAGCAGCAGCGGGCAACTCGAGGTCGCGCACAGCCGCTGCACCAGATCGACTTCCGCGGCACCGGTGCCCAGGCCGGGCCCGACCACCAGCGCAGTCTTGCCCGCGACCAGTTTCTCGATTCGCTTGGCCTCGCTGGCGCCCCCGCGCACCGCCTCCACCATCACGTCCGGAATCGACCCCTCCAAGCGCTGGCGGATTTCGCCCGAGGTGCCGAGCGTCACCAGCCCGACGCCGGACCGCAACGCCGCGCCGGCGCACAGGATCGCCGCGCCACCTTTGCCCGGCGATCCCGCCACCACGAACACGTGCCCAAAGGTGCCCTTGTGGCCGCTGTCGGAGCGCGCCGGCAGCCAGGTCGCCGCATCGGCGTCGTTGAGCAGCGCGCCGGCGGGCGCTTCGGCGGCAAGCCAGGCCGGTGGCACGCCAATGTCGGCTATCACCAGTTCCTGCCAGTGTTCCGGGCCCTTGCCGAGCACGAGGCCCGGTTTGGCCGCGGCCATGGTCACGACCACGTGGCACTTGCTGGCGGCGCCGCGCACGCGGCCGGTGCTGGCGCACAAGCCACTTGGGGTATCGACCGCGACCGTCAGCGCCCGATAGCGGCCGTCCAATTGGCTGGCCACCGTCAGCACCGGATCGCGCAAGTCCCCTTGCAGGCCGATGCCGGTCAGGGCGTCGACAATCGCCGCCGAGCGCCCGAGCGAGCGCCGCAACCCTTGCAGTTCCGGTCCGCGCGGTGCGTTTTGGACGCCGCGGAACTCGACCCCGCCGTGGCGGCGCGCGGCGTCGTGGTGCAGGCGGGTTTCGGGCGACATCCGGCCGGGATCGCCGACCACGAACACCTCGACGCGGTAGCCGCGGGCGGCCAACACCCGCGCCACCACAAAGCCGTCGCCGCCATTGTTGCCGACCCCGGCCAGCACGGTCAGCCAGCGACCGTTGCCGTCGCCCAGGCGCTTGTGGATTTCATTGGCAACCGCGCGCCCCGCCGTGTCCATCACCAGGGCGGGCGGCAGGCCCAGGTCACCAAGAGTGCGCGCTTCGGCGCGGCGGATCTGATCGGGCGAGAGGATAAGCATGGCGCCTCCTGGTCAGTCGCCGAGCTCGGCTGGCTTGTGCATGGCGCCGATCATGTCGCGCACGGCGCGCTCAAAGCCGACGAAAAGCGCCTGCGCCACGATCGCATGGCCGATGTTCAGCTCTGCCATGTGCGGCAGCCGCGCCACCGCGCCGACATTGCGGTAGTCCAAGCCGTGGCCTGCGGCGACCTGCAACCCGACGTCGTGGCCCAACAGCGCGGCGCTGCGCAAGTCGGTCAGGTGGCGCTCCTGCACCAGCCGCGAGGTCGCGCCGCAGTAGTCGCCGGTGTGCAGTTCGATGGTCTGCGCCTGCAGTTCTGCCGATCGCCGCACTTGGGCCGGATCCGGGTCGATGAAAAGCGACACCACGATGCCCTTGTCGCGCAAGGTTGCGATCACGTTGGTCAGCAGCCCCGCCTGGCCAACCACGTCCAGGCCGCCTTCGGTCGTCCGCTCTTGCCGCTTCTCGGGCACCAGCGTCACGGTATCGGGCAGGTAGCGGCTCGCCAGCTCGACCATCGCTGGGGTCGCCGCCATCTCGAGGTTGAGCGGCACCTG
>CAXRHS010000094.1:0-3700 GCA_964230235.1 Myxococcota bacterium | reverse complement strand
GATTGTGCCCGCCTCTATACTTGTGCGCCCACGGACGGCCTGCGCGGCCAGTCCCCGCGCTGGACCGCGAAAAAACCGCAAGTTCCGCCTTTGCCAGGCGGTGGCGTCGACCGGTAAGACCGCATCCAGGCAGCCCGAACGGGGGTGTAGCTCAGCTGGGAGAGTACCTGAATGGCATTCAGGGGGTCACGGGTTCGATCCCCGTCATCTCCACCCGTTACAACCGAACCGCGCACCGACAGGATGAACGCGGCTCGGCAATCCAACCAAGGGGCCTGACCTAACCGGTCGGGCCCTTTGCGTTTTTGGCCATCGGTTGTGGTTGCGCTGTTGGCCATTGGTCGTGGCTGCGTTGTTGGCCTTTGGCCGTGGTTGCATTGTTGGCTTTTGGCAGGGTTTCGTTGTGCGCAACCGCGAGGCTTCGCCTGCGTCGATCGGAGATGGGCGCGTGACCTTGCCGCGACGGCTGCGGCAACGCACCGTCCCCCCGCGGCTGCGCACCATCAACCCCAAGCGGAGCAGATCGCCCGACTTGGGCGGGTCGCGCCGGCCTTTGTGTTTTTTCTGACGACGGGGAACACTGCACCGCCGCCTCGGAATTGGCCGCCGGCGCGCCGCAACCGCCCCGCAGGTTTGCCCGTGTCGATCGCCGCTGCCAATCCTGTCGCACAGCACGCGAGCGACGAACTGACCACCGAACAGCGGCAGTGGCGCTACCGGGTGTTTGCAGCAACCTGGCTGTCGTATGTCGGCTTCTACTTTTGCAGAAAGCCGTTCTCTATCGCGAAAGCAGAACTGGGCAAAGCCAACGGGTTTGACGCGGAGCTGTTGGGGCAGATCGGTGCCGCATACCTCATTGCGTACACCCTTGGCCAGTTCGCATCCAGCGCGATCGGGCCGCGTGTTGGGCCGCGGCGCATGCTGCTGTGGGGCATGGCGGTGTCCGCGCTGACGGCGGTGGCGTTCGGGTCGATGTCGGCGGCGTGGCTGTTTGCGGTCGTCATGGTGGTCAACGGTCTGGCGCAAGCGACCGGGTGGTCGAACAACCTGGGGGTGATGGCGCAGTGGTTTCGCCGCCAGGAGCGCGGCCGGGTCATGGGGCTGTGGAGCACCAACTTCCAGGTCGGCGGTGTAGCCGCCAATGCACTGGCGGCGTTTGCGCTCGCGCACTTTGGTCTGACGTGGAGCTTCTGGTCGGGCGCCGTGGCGCTGACTGCAGTGTTGGTCGTGTTCTGGTTCAACCAGGCCAACCAGCCGCAAGACGTCGGGCTGCCGGCGATCGTCAGCGACGAGGGGCAGGTCCAGGGTAGCGGCGGTGATGCGGGGACGGTGCACTGGGATCGCAGCGTGTGGACGAGCGTGCTGTTGGTGGGCGGCGCGTACTTCGGCATGAAGTTCATCCGCTATGCGCTGTGGTCGTGGGCGCCCTACGTGCTCAGCAACAACTTCAAGCTCAGCGGCGACGATGCAGGCTATGTGTCCACAGTGTTCGACCTGTGCGGTATCGCTGGCGTCATCGCGACCGGCTACCTGTCTGACCGGCTCTTTGGTAGCCGGCGCGCCTTCATCAGTTTCTTGATGCTGCTTGGCCTCGTAGCGGCCACAACGCTGCTCTTTACGGTCGGCGCGCAGTCCGTGACGGCTTTTGCCGTGTGCATCGGGCTGGTCGGGTTTGCGCTGTTTGGGCCGGACGCCCTGCTGACCGGCGCCGGGGCGATGGACATCGGCAAGGGCCGCGGTGCCGTTCGGGCTGCCGGCATCATTTCTGGTTTGGGATCAGCAGGTTCCGTTGTGCAGGAGCTTGTTATTGGCAAGTCCTACGCTGCCAACGGCGGCGAGATCGGCCCGATCCTGTTGATGCTGCTTGGGTCGGCGCTGTTTGCAGCGCTTTGCGTCGCCATCATCTTGGTGCGCAACCGCCGCGGCAGCAGCGATGTGTAGCCGTCGCACCCTGACCCACCTATAATTTGGCCGCACCTGTCCCTGCACAGGCGGTAGATGGAACGAAGCGATGGGATTGCTGGATTTTTTTACGGGTGGCGGCGATCCGCAAAAGCAGATCGACAAGCTCAAGCGCATCTTGATGGACCAGTACCGCCAGCGCGAGCAGCGCCTGGAGGCGATCGACGACCTGGTGCGGATGGGCACGCCGGCTGCGCTGGCGGCGCTGCTGGAACGGTTCACCCTGCGCGTCAGCGGCCCGACCGTCGACGAGCAGGAGAAGCAGTACACCTACGAAAAGATTGCACATTGGGGGCCGACTGCGGTCGAACCCTTGCAGCAGTTCATCTACACCAAAGATGCCGTGTACTTTCCGCTGCGGGCGCTGCGCGACCTGGCCGGCGATGAGGTGGCGGTCGACACCTTGCTCAAGGCCATCGGCGACTGCGACCCGGGTTACCACCAAGGTCTGGATCGGCTGCGCGAGATCGTCAGCAACTTGCGCGATTTCCGCCATGACCGCGTGCGCGACGCGCTGATTGGCCTACTGTCGTCGCGGTCCAACGAGATTCGCTTCTATGCCCTCGATGGTCTGTCGGGCTATCCGGCCGATGAAATCGCAGAGCAGTTCGCCAGTCGCATGCTCGACCAGGCTGAGAGCCAGCGTGTCAAAGCGCTCGCCTACGAGCTGGCAGTTGAGCAGCAGCTGCCGCTGGGGGCGTGGGCCGCAGCACTGGCGCCATCGTTGCCCCCAAGCTATACGCTGGATGCGGAAGGTCACCTGGCGCGCGCCTAGCCCGGTCCCGGCCGCAGCGGACCATGGCATCGAATGCCGGCCCAGCGGAGGACCGCTGACGCCCTACGGATTGTGCGCGCATACCCGGCCTTTCGCCGGTGACCCCTTTGGGCCGACGCGACCCTCGATTCTCCCCCACCTGTGGAGCACCAATGCCCGGAATCCCCATCACGCCCGCCGGCCTTGCCAAGTTGCACGCGCAGTTGAAACAACTGCGTGAGGTCGAGCGGCCGCAGAACGTGCGCGACATTGAAGAGGCGCGCGCCCACGGCGACCTCAAGGAGAACGCCGAATACCACGCCGCCAAAGAGCGCCAGAGCCACATCGCGGGCCAGATGCAGTTCTTGGAATCGGTGATCGCAGACGCCGAGGTCATCGACCCCAAGAAGTTGTCTGGATCGCGGGTGACGTTTGGCGCGACTGTCACGATCACCGACCTGGACACCGAAGAAACCAGCCGCTTTCAAATCGTCGGTGAGCACGAGGCCGAGTTGGCCGCTGGCCAGATCTCCATTCGGGCGCCGACCGCGCGCGGCATCCTGGGCAAAGAGGAAGGCGACGAGGTCTCTGTGGTCACGCCACGCGGCAAGCGCACCTTCAGCATCGACAAAGTAGAGTGGCTGTGATGCGCGGACCGCTTGACCTGCCCGCCGAGCCGGTCGTCGACGCCGACGCGATGCACCGCCTGGGTCGCTACGTGGCGCGCCAGTTGGGTCCCGGCGATGTGCTCGCGCTAGTGGGCGACCTCGGCGCCGGCAAGACCACGTTCGTGCGCGGCCTGGCAGAAGGCCTTGGCCTCGATCCGCTGGCAGTGGCAAGTCCGACCTTTGCGTTGGTCCACCACTTGCGCGGCGGCGACGTCTCGTTGGTCCACGCCGACCTCTACCGCATCCAGTCCGAAGCCGAGGCGGAGGCTGCGGGCCTGTCGGACCTGCTGCACGACCCGGACGCGGTGATCGCGGT
>CAXRHS010000093.1:0-7178 GCA_964230235.1 Myxococcota bacterium | reverse complement strand
TGCGGCATCTACACCCACCACCAGCGGCGCAGCAATCCCAACGAGTTCGGATTCAACGTGGCGTGTTTGGAGGGCGTGGACCCGTTTGCGCTGGGGCCAGTGGCGGTGGGCGATGGGGCGGGGCAGAGTTTGGTGTAGGCGGCGGGCGGGCGGGTGCGGTCAACTCAGCCGCCTGAGCAGGTCGTCGTCCGTGGCAGTCCGCGCCAGTTCGAGCAGCGGCAGGCTTTCAGCGGGCACCAGTGACTGAAGCAAAGCCCAATCGAGCGGCAGGGCACCCAGCGCACGCAGGTCCTGCAGGTCTTGCAGGATCCTGCGCCGGTCCGTGTGCAGTTTTCGCAGTTTCTGTGCCACCAGGTCTTCTGGCACGACGACATGGACCAAGACGCCGCCAAACTCGACCGGACGTGACCGCTCCAGCGCGCCGACGTCGACTTCGCGCTTGACCACAAACAGGTCGACATCCCAGCCCGCGACGTCAATGCGCAAGATGTCAGGCAGTTCCTCGGGCCCGAAGCGCATGCCATCGTGAAACGCCAGCAACGGGTCGACAGCTGCCAACGGCACGTCGGCGACGACGTCCACATCGCGGGTCTGCCGCGGACCGCACCACACGCCGAACGCGGTCCCGCCGGTCAATGCGTAGCGCGCAACGCCAACAGACCGCAACACAGCGTCCAAACGCGCAATTGCTCGCTCGTCAGGCCGCATCGCCGTCGATGGCCGGGTCTGGGCGCCGGTCGACCATTTCCAAAGTGAGCTCCAGCCGGCGGCCTAGCGGCAACGCCAGCCATTTTTGCCGCGAGCGTTCGCGCAACTCGGCCTTGATTGCGGTCGCGTCGCCCCAGCCGACGGCGGTGACGTGGCCTTCGTTGACGTCGGTTGCTGCGGGTAGTTCGACCAGGATGTCGACCATGCGGGCACGGCTGGCGCGGCGGGCGCCGCATGGACAGCATACAGCGCGATTGGTGTTTGGGCGACTGGCCGAACACTTGGGGCTGTGGGGCCATTCAAGCGCGTGTTGCTTCGCAGATCAGCGCGAGGATGTCACTCATGGCCAGCTTGCCGACGGCGTTGCTTCCCGGCCGCGTTACCGTTGCCCGAACTCCCTTCCCGACGTATTCTGCGTGCGGTGCGTGCGGTGGGACGGTGGCGCCGCTAGCGGAGACTTGGTGCTCAAGTGCTTGACAATTGAGAGCTTTACGGTGCTAGGCGGCGCCGCGTTCAATTGGGGCCAGCTCAATGTGCTGCATGGCGAAAACGGCACCGGGAAAACCCACGTCCTCAAGCTGGCGTACGCGCTAGCCGTTGCCACTCGAGGTCCGTCGCCTGCCCTGGCGCATGCAGCCCGAATCAACCGGTTGGACCACGCCGTGGCCAAGGATCACTTGGCGTCGTTGCTCGCCGACTCTTTCAGGCCGCAGGCGCTGGGCCGTCTTGTGCATGGCGGCGCGTCCCATGCCAAGGCTGTCCTGGAATTCGGCGAAGGCGGCCGAATTGGGTTCACACTACCAGCACACGGCGATGAGCTTGTCCTGACTTCCATGCCTGTCGGCTCGGCGGCGGAGCCCTCTGTGTTCTTCCCGGCCGCGAACTTGTTGTTTCTGGGACCAGGATTTCCACGCCACTCCGAAAAGTATGCCAGCGAATTCGACCAGACCTGGATAGACTTTGTCGACAAGCTCTACGGCGGTCCACCGCTAAGGCAACTTGCGCCAGAATTCGCGGCTATCGAACTGCAGCTATGCGGCGATGGCGAGCGTGACGTTCGACTGGCGGGCAACCAGGTCTTCATGGTCCGCCAGGCCGATGTCGAAGTTGAAGCATGGCTGGCTGCCGAAGGGGTAAAGAAGCTGGCTGAACTGCTCGTTCTGATTCGCAATGGGTTTGTCGAATCCGGCACGCACTTCTTCTGGGACGAGCCCGAAGCCAACCTCAATCCTGCCCTTTTGCGTGTTGCTGCCAAAGCAATCGTCATGCTCGCCCACGCGGGTGTGCAGGTCTTTGTCGCGACGCACAGCCTGATGCTGATGCGCGAACTGTACCTTTTGAACAAGCTCTCAGAGGAACCGATCGCGACACGTTGGTTCGGCTTGCATCGCCATGGCTCGACGGCGGCCGTCACCCAGGGCAACGATGTCGCCGAGTCCGGGACCATGTCAGCTTTGGATGAAGAGCTGCGGCAGTCTGAGCTCTACCTGGATGTCGAGTCTGGCCTTCGTCGCGCAACCAAGGCGGATGTGCTTTGAGGCACGTCCAGGTTGGGCGTCTGACGTTCGGGTTTGCTGATCCCGTCGCGGCCGAGCAATACGAAGTTGCTGGCAAGGTCGTCGGAGGGTGGCCTATCGGCGCAGCTGTCGTCGACATCGTCGCGGTCGATGGCGCAGAGGACGGTACGGCCTGGCTGATCGAAGTGAAGGATTTTCGCCAGATAGACAAGCCGCCGCAACCGGCGAACTTGCAAGACCTGCCGGCCACGGTCGAACGCAAAGTCCGCGGAACCCTGCTCGGGCTTCGGGCGATTACAACGCTGTCCCACCATCGCTTGGCGCCCCATGCCGGATCCGCAGGACGGGCGGCATGCACACGCATTGTGCTCCACGCGGAGCCATACCCGCGTGGCGGTGTGCATTCCAAGCTGTTTCCCGTTGGCTTTCCGGTCGGGCTTCACCAGAAATTGCGTAGCCTTGTTCGCGATATCGACCCGGACCCGTTGATCTTGACGCTCTCACTGTCGGCCGCGTCGGGCGTGCCCTGGAGCGTACAGTGAACTGGTGGGCGCTCACGGCGACCGGCGTCAAGCAAACCCCTTCCTGATCCAAGCGATTGCGACACCTGCGGCGTACAGGGCAGCCGCACTGCCAAGCCACGTGAGGAGCCAGATCTGGACCGTTCGTCGGTTCTTGTTGGCAAACTTGCTCCGCTCTCGCTCGTTTTCGGTCTTTGCAGATGCGGCAGCGATTTCGTGAGAATTGCGCACGGTTTGCATGGCCAAAGTCGTGATCGCGGCGTCGTCGAACGCCGCGCTGTTGGCCACGAGCGCGGCAATTTCACCATCAGTCAACGTGTCCGGAAACTCGACAGTCAGGCTATCCGAAATCCGCACAGCCCTGACGTGCCCCTTATTGAGTTCGGCCAAAATGGCCGGGTCTTCGACCCGGCGTCGGCGCGGCCGCTCCTGTTGATGCCACGCACCGCCAATTGCAACCAGTAGGCCGAAGCCGACGGCAACGACCCAGAGTCGTTGCCATCCGTTGAGTCGTGGCATTCGCATATCAGCACCACAAGGCAAGCCCGCCGGACCCACGTGTTGTCTCAGGCCTGTCAACGTCGCAAACACCGTCTCTTCTGCCACGGCACGCAGCGCGATCATCGCATCTTTAGCTGTTTACTGGCAATGGAATCGCCAACCCAGTGCCGGCGGGCAATCTCAGATTCTGCATCAGGGCCTGGTGTGTGCGAGCATCGCCGCCCGAACCGCCCCCTACCGATACTCCCCAATCAACTGAAACGCCGCCCAAAATGCCGGGTCCGCGTACGGGGTTGCGCCATCCCTGTGCAGCCGCAGGACGTGCAACTGCGCCTGACGCAGCGCTTCCAGGGTGTCGACCGGCTTGCCGTCGCTGTCCTTGCCGGCCTTGATGAGCCGATAAAATGCCGTCATCAGCTCGGCGGTGGCGTCGTCGTCCACCTCCCACAGCGACGCCACCAGACTCGGCGCGCCCGCGTTGGCGAACGCGCTCGCCACGCTGATCAGCTCCTCGCCCGCCGACTTGCCCATCTGCAGCGCAGTCTCGCACGCGCTCAGCACCACCAGGTCGGTCTTGCCGTCCAGGCTCTCCAGGCCGTGGATGTCGAACACCGTCAGCGGCGCGTCGGCCATCTTGAGGTGGCTTTTGGTGGCGTCGGCCGCCAGGATGCCGTGGGTCGCAAAGTGGACTACGCGGTAGTTCTGGGCCAGGGACTCAAAGCGCGCCTTGGTGGCATCTTTTTCATAGAACACCCTGGCATCGGGAAAGGCGTCGCGCTGCAGCCGCTCGACTTCCGTGCGCGCGCCGGGCAGGGTGCCGTCGGGGTTGGCAAAGGCCAGCAGCGTGCGCGGCGGTCGCGGCCCAGCCATCGGCGGTTGAAAGCGGGTCGCGGCCGACAGGTAGCCGATGCGCTGTTTCTCGATGGCATAGAAGGGTTTGCCCGCGGGGTCGCTCGACTCCAAGGCGTGCACGGGCAGGTAGTACAGGCTGCCGTAAGGCACGATCATCACGGTTTGCGCGCCCGCCAGTTCCGCCGCGATCGGCGCCAGCAGCCAGTTGTAGAGCTTGCGGCCGAGCGCCTTGTTGGCGGCCGGCGCCGCTGCCGGGTCGATGCCAAAGACTTCGGCGCGCTTGCCGCCGCGCACCGTCGGATTGCGGGCGGCCACGGTGTCGCGCCAGCCAAAGATCGCTTTTTCCAAGTCCGCCGCGCTGACCTCGACCTTGACCGCCTTGGGCCGGCTGCCGTCGCGGGTAATCACAAATGCGTAGAGCGCATCGTCGGACGCAAAGTACTGGACCACCACCGTGCCTTCGGGAATGCTCTTGTGCAGGTCGCGCAGGTTCTCGGCTTTGATTGACAGCGCCTGGTACATCCGCGGGTTTTTGGCATTGAGCTGCACCATCAACTGGCGAAACTCGCGGTCGTTGCTCGCGACCACTTTGCCAAGCGCCTCGACCACCGCCTGATTGCGCTGCGCTTCGGGCTTGGCCAGTTCGTCGTGCAGCGCCTTCTTGCTTGCCGCAACCTGCTGCTCTGCCTGGCGAATCTTGTCGAGCTCGGCGCGGGCTGCCTGGTCTTGCGCTTTGAGCTTGCTCGGGTCGAAAATGCGCCGCAAGGGGGCGTCGCGGCTCAGTTCCAGCCAGGCCAGGGCCTGTTCGATCCGGCCCGTGCGCATGCAGTGATCGACCGCATCGCGGAACACCTCGCGGGTGCGGCCGACGCTCAAGCTGCCATCGCGGGCCGCCTCGCCGCCGGAGCGCGACAGCACGTCGACCAGCGCCGCCACCGCTTTTTCATGGGCCGCATAGGCCCCTTCGGCGTTGCCAGTCTTGTCCAGCGCGACCGCCAGGACATGCCAGGCCGGAAAGCGACTGCCGGCAATGTCGATTTCTTCGGCCAGGTCGGTCGCCGACTGCGCCAGCGGCAGCGCCGTCGCCGCTTGACCGGCGTCCAACTCCAGCTGCGCCGCTTTGGCAAACACGGAGCTCATTTGCGGTTTGCGGCCTGCGACCCGCGCCAACTGCAGCGCCGACGCCAAGGCCGCGCGGCCCTCGCCAAACTGCTTGCGCGCGGTGTGGGCGACGCCGAGTTCAATCAGGCAGCGCGCGCGGCCGTCCAGATCGTTGACGCGGCCGTACAGCTCGGCTGCCTGCTGCAAGAGCGGCTCGGCGGTCTTGGGGTCGTGCAAGCCGTACAGGTGGGCCTTGCCCTCGTACAGTCGCGCCAACGCGCGCACCCAGTTGTCGCCGACCCGCACGCCCAGCTCGTAGACGTCGCCAAAATAGCGCACGGCCGTCCTGCCGTCGCCCGTGTCCAGGGCCGCCGCGCCAAGCAGCATCAGCGCAAACCGCTCGTTGTGGGCGTCGCCGCGCTTGCGTGCTTTGACCAGCATTGGCTCGGCGATCGCGCGCACGGCCGGCAGGTCGCCGTTGCCCAGGTGCAGATCCGCCAGCGATCCTTGGGCGTTGAGCAGCAAGCGGTCGTTGCCCACCAGGTCCGCCAGCGCCACCGCGCGGTCGAGATCGGTCTTGGCCTGCGCGAGCTTGCCGTCGCTGAGCCATTGCCGGCCGCGGCTGTCGGACAGGTTGGCCAGGCAGTAGTAGTTGTCCTCCTCTTCGCAGATCGCGAGCGCGCGGTTGGTGTAGGCCCGGCGCGCGCCGAGGTTGCCGAGCACCGCTTCGAGGTCTGCTTGCAGGCCCAAAAGGTCGAGCAGCGCATACGACTCGCCCAGGCCGCGCAAGCGCTCGATGTGGGGGCCCAGCAAGGCGTGGGCGTCGGCCTGGCGGCCTTGCATGTGGCGCGCAGCGACCACCATGTACACCGCCTGATCGGCCTGCCAGGGATGGACCTTTTGCAGCATCTGCCACGCTTTTTCGTACAGCGCTTCCGCCGACTTGTGGTCGCTGCGCTCGCCAGCCTGGCGCGCCGTGTCGCTAACCTCGTCGGCCTGCAAGCCCAGCCGCGCCAGTTCGTACAGGTCGGCCTCCGGCGTGCCGGGCTTGGGGCTGCCCAGGGTGGCGAGCGTTCGGTGGTAGCTGCCTTCGGCGAGGTAGGCCCGGCCCAGGCGCAGGCGGTTGTCGGCCGTCTCGGTAGCCGCCATCGCCGCTTCGGCGGCACAGCGTTCGACCAGGACCCGTTCGCCGGGCGACGCTGGGGTGAAATCCTGGGCTGCCGCCGCCTTTTCCGCTGGGTCGAAGCGGTCGCCAGTGGCTTCGGCAAACGCTCGCCGCGCCGCGGACCAGTACTTGGATGTTCTGGCCATTTCTTTACTGGCGGCGCTGGCCGCGCGCGGCGCATCCATCCACACCAGCGCGCGAATCAGCCGCAGCCGGTTGCGGTCCACGTCCTTGCCGGCCGCCATCGCCTTGTGGGCCTGATGGGCGATGCGAGCGCCAAGGCGCACGTTGCGCATCGACGCATCGTCGGGCAACAGCTTCCAGGCCGCCTCTGCGTGGCGCTCGGCGGTCGCGTAGTCGCCCTGCGCGGCGGCGATTTGTGCCAGGGTCTGGCGCGGCCACGCGTAGTTCGGGTCATTGGCCGCCGTCGTCGCCTCTGCCAAGGCCACCACCAGATCGTCCTGGTCCAGCGCCGCTTGGGCGGCAATCAGGTGCGCGTAGTGGCTCTCGGGCTTGAGCAGCAGCGCCCGGTCCAAGACCTTGCGCGCCTGGTCCGGGCGCTTGAGGCCAAGCTGCAGCCAGGCGATGGCAAGCCATGCGTCGGCGTCTTTGGGCGCGAGCTTGACCTGCCGCAGCCGCAATTCCAGTGCCAGCTTGGTCTCCCACCAAGAGTTGGCTGCTGCGGCAATCTTGCCAACCGCTGCGGCGGCCTGCCCGGATTCACCGATCTGGCCGAGCTTGCGCACGATGACATTGACCTTGTCGCGCACGAACTTGTTTTCGTGCTTTTTGGTCGCTTTTTCGGCGTCGTCG
>CAXRHS010000092.1:0-3291 GCA_964230235.1 Myxococcota bacterium | reverse complement strand
GATGATCGCCGCGGAGGTACCTGTGGAGAATCGCTTGCCCAATTGCACTGCAGTGGCTCGGTCGTGTTTCGTCGGCGCTCGGACCAGGTCGCGCCGCGGCCTGCTGTCCGTGGCCGCGGTGTTCGCCGTGGGTGTGCTCGCAAGCGGAACGGTTTACGCGGGAGGTGATCCGCACGCCGCCGCCGCATCGGACAGCGACCATGCCGGCGGGGGCCATGCGGGCGGGCACGCGCATCCCGAGCCTTTCACCTGGTTGTCGGTCCTGGTCGGCAAAGACGCGAACCACGACGGACACGTTGCCGTGCGCAGCAAGGTCGAGCACGCGCTCGCCGGCACCGCGCTCGAAAAGACCTTCATCGAAAAGAAGCCGTTTTCGACCGACGGGCACCTGACCCACGTATTCTTTGCCCTGGTGGCGCTGACCCTGCTGTTTGGCGGCGCGCTGGCTGTTCGCAAGCGCCTGGCGGCCGATCCCGACGCCGGCGTGCTGCCAGAGCGCAAGATTTCGGCGCTGCTGTTCTTTGAGATCGTGGTCGGCGCGGTGTGGAACCTGATGCGCGGCATGATGGGCGAAGCGGAAGCGCGCCGGCACTTTCCGCTCATCTGCACGTTGGCGCTGTACATTTTCACCATGAACGCGCTCGCCCTGCTGCCGCTGGGCGCACCGGCCACCGACAACTTGAACACCAATATCGTCATGGGGTTGGCGGTGTTTGTTGTCACCCACGCCTCGGGGATTCGTGTCCAAGGGCTTGGCAACTACCTCAAGCACTTCGCCGGGCCGGTGTTGGGGCTGGCGCCGCTGATGGTCGTGCTGGAGATCGTGGCGCACGTGGTTCGCCCGTTCTCGCTGTCACTTCGTCTGCTCGGCAACATGTACGGCGACCATCAAGTGATGGAGAACTTTCTCAATTTTCACCTTCCGCTCGTCCCCTTGCCCGTCATGGCCTTGGGATTGGTGGTTGTCATCGTGCAGACGGTAGTGTTTACGCTGCTGAGCACGGTGTTCATTTCGTTGGCGGTCGCACACCACGACGACCACGGCGGCGACCATGGCCACGAGGGCCACGGCGAAAAAGGACACGCGCACGCCCACTAGGCGCCGCGCAGGGGTCGGGCGAACCCGGATTCGCCAGTCAATTCGCACGTCGTGTCGCGGGATTCGCGGCGCAGACGCGCGTACAAAAGGGCGGCACGGACCGTCGGTTCATGTTTGGAGGAGTTCGATGTTCAAGCGCAATCTTTCCATCGCGTTGACCTGCGCGGTGTCGCTGCTTCTGGTCGCCGTCAATGCGTTCGCCGCAGACGGTGCGCCCGACAACACCAATACGGTGGCCGGTTACCTGGCGCTGGCTGCGGGCTTGGGCCTGGGTCTGGCGGCCGCCGGCGGCGCAGTCGGTCAAGGCAAGGCGGCGTCGGCCGCGCTGGAAGGCATCGGTCGCAATCCGGCTGCCGCCAAAGAACTGTTTACGCCGATGCTGCTGTCGCTGGCGCTCATCGAGTCGCTGGTCATCTACTCGCTGGTGATCGCGTTCATCCTGTCGGGCAAGATCGACGCGCTGGCCAAGTAAGCGCCCGCAGAAAATCGACTCGATTTTCTACGACGACGCATTGCTTGCCCAGCGGATCGCAAGCGAACGACTTTGCCAGTCGATTGGTCGATCCGCTCCGCGCTTGTGTCGATCGGCCTGGTTTGGGGCAGGCCCGAAGCGGGTCGAAGAACACATTGTTCTTTGAGGGCGCCAGTTCGACGCCGGGCCGATTGGCTCGGCATGCGCGTACTGCGGGCCCGTCCCGCCGCTGCGCAGCTCCTCGCCACGCCTGGTCGCACCCCGTCTCGCGGTGCCTAGCGCACGAGACAGGTGCTCGCAGATCGTGACCCTGCTCAGGGCCTGTAAAATAATAACTCAGTCGACCTCGACAGGAGGCGGAGCGGCGAGTCGACTTGCAAAGTCGCGAGCTTGCGCCCCACTGAGCAAGCAATGGGCCCACGTAGAAAATCGATTAGATTTTTTACGGGCCCTCACGTGCCAGTGCCAGGGTCGGGCCAGCCTGTTTGCCTGCAGACATCGCGCAGCGCCAGGCTGTCCCTTGTGTACTTGCGCGCAGAAGTGGCGCGCCCAGCTGCGGCGAACTTGACGGGCAACCCCATTTGCGGCTAGTTGGAGTCAGCCGGTGCGGTCGCATCGGCAGCGGTGGTTTGTTCTTCGATGGCCGTGTCGATCCATAGCGCCCAAGTCGTCGTCGTCGCAGACGATCCGATCGAAGCCGGCATGCTGGCGCTCGATCTGGTGCAAGCTGGGGTTGCGGCCCACGCGGTGCGTGACGCCGAATCTGCCGTGCAACAATTGGCCGAGTTGCGGGCCAACCGGCCAGGCGCCGTCATCGTTGTCGCTGCATTCCGCGAAATCGGTCAGACCGTAGCCTTGTGGGAAGCGGTCGCCGGCCAAGCGCCGCCGCCGGCATTTGTTGCCGTCGTCTTGCGAGGCCAGCGCGAGGTGGCCCAGCGCTACGTGGAGACGGCGGCTTGGTCTGGCGTTGCCGTTCGACCCGTCAATGCCGAAGAACTTGTCGCGATCGTGGCCGCGGCTTCGCAAGCCGGCGACGCGGGCCAGGTGCACGAAACGCGGGCCGGATCGCTCGAAGATGAGACCCTGGTCGACCTGCTTGGCAGCCTGATCGATCGCATTCCCCGGCCGGGTGCGGGCAAGACCGCCATCCTGACCCTGCAATCGCAAGGCCGCAACGGCATGGTCGCCTTGCTGGACGGCGACCTTGTGCACGCCGAGATCGACCACGAAGCGGGTCGGCACGCGCTCGAACGCATGGCGGCCTGGCGGCGTGGCACCTTTCGACTCGATTCGTTGCCCTGGCGCGGCCAGCCTACGCTGAGCGGATCGGCCCTGGCGCTGCTGGCGGTCGCCCAGGAATACGCCCGTCGCGTCGAAGAGGCCCGTCAGAGCCTTCCGTACAGCGACTGCGTCTGCACCGTGCGCTGGGAGCGCGTTCGACCCTTGCCGGTGGTGGCCGAAGCGATGTTCCGGCGCATCGCCAGCGGCCAGGTCTTGGGCGACGCGATCCGCGGCGATGGCGACGATGAACTCGAAGCCTTTGCAGCGCTGGAGGCGCGCATCAAGCGCGGCGCGGTGGTGCCACAAGTCGAGACCTCGCCGCGCACGACGACGGCGCCCCTGGCGGTGGTGGACGCCCGCTCGGGTCCGCTGCCAGCCGTGGTGCCGGGGGGCAGTCCCGCAAGCCACCCCTCGTCGGGCTGGTCGGCCGTCCCGATGT
>CAXRHS010000091.1:0-2509 GCA_964230235.1 Myxococcota bacterium | reverse complement strand
CGGCTGTTCTCGCCGTAGCCCGGCCACAGCCAGCGGCCGTCGGCGGTCTTGCGGAACCAGTTGACCATGAAGATCTTGGGCAGCCTGGCCCCCGCGGTCTGGCCGATCCGCAGCCAGTGGCCGAAGTAGTCGCCCATGTGGTAGCCGCAGAACGGCAGCATCGCGAACGGGTCGCGCCGCACCGTGCCGGCCTGCAAGTCCAGCGCGGCGGCGGTGACTTCGCTGCCGACGATCGAGCCCAGAAAGACGCCGTGCTGCCACGAGCGGGCCTGGTGCACCAACGGGATGGTGCCCGGCCGCCGGCCGCCAAACAGGATCGCGCTAATCGGCACGCCGGCAGGGTCTTCCCACTCGGGTGCAATTGCCGGGCACTGGCTGGCAGGCGCGGTAAAGCGGGCATTGGCGTGGGCGGCCACTTCCTTGCGATCCCACACTTTGCCTTTCCAGTCGATGACATCGCCGGCCGGGGCGTCGTAGCCGATGCCTTCCCACCAGATATCGGCGTCGGCGGTCAGCGCCACGTTGGTGAAAATCGTGTTGCGCTCGATGGTCTTCATCGCGTTGGGATTGGACTTGGCGCTGGTGCCCGGGGCCACCCCAAAGAAGCCGTGCTCGGGGTTGATGGCGTACAGCCGGCCGTCGGCGCCGAACTTCATCCACGCGATGTCGTCGCCGACCGTCTGCACGGTCCAGCCCGGCACCGTCGGAACCAGCATCGCCAGGTTGGTCTTGCCGCACGCACTGGGAAACGCCGCCGCCACAAAGTGAACCTGACCCTGCGGGTTGGTCAGCTTCAAGATGAGCATGTGCTCGGCCAGCCAGCCCTCGTCGCGCGCCTGCACCGAAGCGATGCGCAAGGCCAGACACTTCTTGCCGAGCAGCGCGTTGCCGCCATACCCCGAGCCGTAGGCCCAAATCGTGCGCTCTTCCGGAAAGTGCGAGATGTACTGGCTGTCGAGCGGCGCGCACGGCCCCACACCGTTGTCGGCCTGACCCGGCTGCAGCGGCTTGCCGACCGAGTGCAGGCACGGCACGAACGCGCCGTCTTGGCCAAGCACCTGCAGGACCTTGGTGCCAACCCGGGTCATGGTGTGCATGTTGGCTACGACGTAGGGGCTGTCGCTGATTTCGACGCCGATCTTGGCAATCGGCGACCCGACCGGCCCCATCGAAAACGGAATCACGTACATGGTCCGGCCGGCCATGCACCCCCGGTACAGGCCGCGCATGGTGGTCTTGAGCGCTTCGGGGTCGATCCAGTTGTTGGTCGGCCCGGCGTCGTCCGGATTCTTGCTGGCGATATAGGTGCGGTTCTCGACGCGGGCAACATCGGAGGGGTCGGAGCGGAAAAGGTAGCAGTTGGGGCGCTTGGCCGGATCCAGCGGAGTCGCCAGCCCGGCCTGGACGGCGAGTTGAATCATGGCGTCGTATTCCGCCTGGCTGCCGTCGCACCACTGCACGCGGTCTGGCGTGGTCAGCGCGCGGACTTCTTCTACCCAGTTCAACAGTTGCGCGTTGGTGGTCGGTGCGCTTTGGGCGGGCATGGATCCTCCGAGATGGGCGATGGGCGGCCGGGGTCCGAATGAACGCGGTCCGCTAGCGGACCGGGCAACGAAATCAAGTGGTTCGGTGACTGCCTGCCAGACCGCGGGGGCGGCACAGTACTGCGGATCGCGGGTTTTTTCAATCGTCGCTGCAAGGCGCGTGTATGGATGCGCGCCAACCCCAAGTCGGCAACGGCCCATCCTGAGCGACTTTCCCGGCACCGATTCAGCAGTTCCCGTTGGCCGTTCTCGGCGCCGAACTTGCCTTGTCTGACAATCACGTTGCGCGTGTCTGGTTCGCCTGCGATCAACCTCGCCGCTGCCCTCGCGGGCGCAACGCCACGGCATTCGTCGCGCCGCGGTCGGTTCCGGCAGCAGCCGAGTGCGGCACCGCACGGCCGCGAGACATTGGTCGGCGGCGGTTGGCCTAGGCTTTGCGAAACTTTGCAGTTGGCCCGCAATGACGCTACCGAAGCGCGCATTGCAGCGGCGGCCGAGCCGTCCAGGCCGCCGGCCCCTTTGCACCATCCCTTTTTCCGTGCATCCTGCCGCCCAGACGCGGGCAGGGGCCCCGGCCAGACCTCGTGCGCAACCTCATTGCCATCGCCGTGCGCAACGTGCTGCGCAACAAGCGCCGCACGCTGATTACCTTGCTCGCGCTGCTGATCGGCGTCGGGGTGATGGTCAGCATCCGCGGCCTGCTCAATGGCTTGCAGTCGTCGATGATTGAGTCGGCGACCAAGGGCCAGACCGGCGCGCTGCAGGTCCACAAGAAAGGCTACCTCAAGAACGTGCTCGCCTCGCCGCTGGACCTCGATCTGGCGGCAGACGATGCCTTCCTCAACAAGATCAAGGCGGTGCCGCATGTGACCGCCGTCGCCCCGCGGATCATGTTCGGCGGGATGGTCAACGTCGAAGAAGAGACGCTTTTCGTGCAGATCTTTGCCGTGGACCCTGCGCGCGAG
>CAXRHS010000090.1:0-6123 GCA_964230235.1 Myxococcota bacterium | reverse complement strand
CGCAGCGCCGCCGGCGCCGGCCGGCGCCGCATGCAAGACATCGGTACAGCGCGCCAGCCCGGCCGGCCCCTCTTGATCGTGCAGCAACCGCAACTGCGCGGCCAGTACTGCCGCCATCCACGGCAGGTCGCCAGCGTCGCGCAGCGCAACCCGCCAGACCGCGCCGACCGCTGCCGGAGCGACCCACCACGCGTCCAGGGCCGGGGGCTGCCGCCAGCCCGCAAGCGGCACGGCCAGGTCAACCGGCGCGGGCGGCGGGTGGTCGCTGACGACCAGCGTGCGCGCGCGGTCGCGGCCGACTGGCAGCTGACCGGCCGCAAACGCCTCGGCCGATGCGCCGGCCAGCACCACCACCACCGCCGCGCTCGCCCAGCGCGCCTGCAGGCCTGCCGCCGGGTCCGCGCCGCCTCGGACGCTCCACCGGATCGCGACATCGCGGACGGCCTGGCGCCAGCACACGCCATCCAAGTCGAGCCAAACCAGGCCTTCGCCCAGCGCAGGCCAGCGCGCCTGCCCGAGCACCTGCGCAACCAGCGACCGCTTGCCACTGCCGGCCGGCCCCCAGACCCAGGCCACGCGCCCCGGCGGCCCGGTCAAAAAGGCCTGCAGCGCCGCGAGCTCGGGCTGGCGATCCCACAGAATCGGCTCGCGCCATGCCGTAGCGCCGCGGTACGAAACGAAACTGGGCGTCACAACTTGGGGCATGGCCGGGCTGGGCCGCAAAACGCGCCCAGGCGCAGTGTCTGGCCGACCGCGGACGCGGTCAATGGCGGTGCGCGATCAACCGAGCCACATCGCCAACGCCCAGGTGCAAAACCCGATCGCCGAGGCGCCCAGCCAGCGCCAACCGGCCGGCAAGAACTTGCCGTCGTCGTCCACGCCGCGCCGCACGGCCACGACAATACCGGCGACCCACACGATCAGACCCAGCGACACCGCCAGCGAGACCCACGGCCCCACCCCAACCGGCCGCGCATACGCGGCGGCAAACTGGGCCAGCAACGCGGCACGGCCGGCGCCAACCGCGCGCGGATCGCCGCGCCGCTCGGCCACCCGCACCAACAGCGGCGGCAACCGGTCGTTGCACAGCGCCACCAGGTCGGCGCGCGGCAACCACAGCGAGCGGCCGGCGTACAGGCCACTGCGCAGGTTGTCCAGAGCCTGCACCGCCAGTTCGGGATCGGCCTGGGCATGGCGCTCGCCGAGATCGCGCAAGGCCTCGGCCGCGTCGCCGTGGTCGGGTCCCCACGGCGTGTACCAACGCAGCGCCCAGCGGTACTCGTCGACGGCGCGCCACAAGTCGCCAGCGTGCTCAAAAGCCACGGCGCGCGCGTAGGCCGACCGCTGCTCCACGGTGGCCCGCACCGCAAGCGACGCCAGCACCAGTGCCGCTGCGACCAGGGGCCAACGCCAGGCCCGCAGCAATGGAGCAGGCTGGGTCACGTCAGATCCCGGCGCTCAAACAGCACCACTGCGCCGATGAGGAAAAGCAGCGTCCACGAGACGCCATAGCCCGCAGCGGCGACAAAGTAGTCCCATGGCACCGACCAGCCGTGCAGCACCGGATCGCCGACCGCAAAGGTCGACAAGTCGGGAACCACCGCGACCAGCACCTTGCCGATGGCGCGCATGGCCGGCACTTCGACAAAGACGCCTTTGTTGGCGCCCAACAGGTCGGCGATGACGTAGTTGGAGCGGCCGACGACCAGCACGCCGAGCGTGAACACGCCCGACAGCACCGGCCGCGTCAGCGCCGAAAAGAACATCGCCACCGCCGTGACCAGCCACAGCTCGAACAGACACAGGCCAACCGCGCGGGCCAACGCCGGCGTCAGCGCGCCGCCGCGCATCGCCAACACCGGCCACCAGCACAGCACCAGCGCCGCCAGTTGCAGGCCGAGCAGCACGCACAGGCCTGCGAACTTGCCGATCAGGAACTCACTGCGGCGGATCGGCTTGGGCAAGATGGCGTAGAGCGTTTTCTTGTCGATCTCTTTGTGCAGCAGCACGACGCCCAGCAACGTGGCAGAGACCGCGCCGACCAAGGGGATCGCGGCCATGCCGAACGACTGCACCAGGCGCGCTTTTTGATCGACCAGGGCCAGATCGCTCAGCACCAGCGAGAACGCCAGCAGCAAGACGGCCGCGCCGAGGACACCGTAGAAAAGCCGGGCGCGCCCGGCCTCGCGCAAGGTGTTGGCCGCAACCGCGGTGACCCGCAGGAGGCACGGGCCAACGCCAGCGAAACGCAAGACTGGGGTGGCATTGGATGCGGTCATCCGGCAGCCTCTGCACCGCGCGCCACGGCTTTGCGCAAGAAAAGCTCTTCCAAAGAATCGCGGCGCGCCGACAGCTCGCGCAGGTCCAGGCCCAGGTCGGCGACTACCCGGCACAACGTCGGCACCGCCGCCGAAGGCAGCACCACGCGTGCGCCGGTCGGCGTCAGGGTCACGGTGGCTTCGGGCAGCGCTTGCAGGGCCGCCAAGGCCGCATCGGAGTGGGCCGGCAAACCCAGCACGGCCTCGGACTCGCGCGCATCGGGGCGCAAAAGGTCACTGAGCTTGCCCTGCGCAACCGCCACACCGCGGTCCAGGATGCAGACGGCGTCGCACAGCGCCTCGATGTCGCCCAGCACATGCGAGCTGAAGAACAGGCTTTTGCCCTGGCGGCGCAGGTCGACCATCAGATCGCGCACCTCTTTGCGCCCCATGGGGTCCAGGCCGCTCAGCGGTTCGTCCCAGATCAGCAACTGCGGGTCGGCCACCAGGCTCTGGGCGATGCCGACGCGCTGCAGCATGCCCTTGGAAAAGCCGCGCAGGGGCCGGTGCGCCGCTTCGTCCAGGCCGACCTGCCCCAAAAGTTCGCGGCTGCGGCGGCGGCGATCCGCAGCGCTCAGCCCGTAGAGCTTGCCAACGTAATCCAGGACTTCTGTCGGCGTCAGGTAGTCGTAGAAGTAGGGCGACTCGGGCAGGTAGCCAACGCGGGCGCGCGCATGCGGGTCCGAAGCCGGCCGGCCAAACAAGCGCGCCTGACCGCCGGTCGGCACCACCAGGCCCAGCAGGCACTTGATCGAGGTGGTCTTGCCGCTGCCATTGGGGCCGAGGTAGCCCAGCGACTCGCCCGCGTACAGCGTGACCGAGACGTCGCGGACGGCCGGGACCTTCTTGGCCCAGAAGCCGACGCGAAACGTCTTGTGCAGGTGCTGCAAGTGCAACACCGGCGGGGCGGTGTCGGGCGTGGGTTCGGCCATGGTGTGCGGGCGGCGTCGTGGGGTGCGGCGCGGGCGGCGCAGGATAGCGCAGGTGGGTGGGGGGAACAATTTGGCGGCCACCGCGAGCGTCCCCTTGGCCCGCGCCCGCAAAACCGGCGATGCTGTGCCATCGCGGCCCACCCATGGCCGCACGCAGGTCAGGCCATGTGGTTCGATCACCCGCACATTCGCCAGTTGGTCGAGCTGGCCCTGGCCGAAGTCGTCGGCACCGGCGATCACGCGACGCTGGCGACGATCGATCCGGCGAAAACCGGGCAGGCCAGCGTGCGCGCCAAATCCGACGCCGTGCTGTGCGGCGGCCCACTGTTTGCGCTGGTCATGGCGCGCGTGGATCCGCGGATTGCGGTGCGGCAACTGCACCCGGAAGGCGCGCGGGTCGGCCCTGGCGACGTGGTGCTGGACCTGCAAGGGCCGCTCGGTGCGATCCTGACGGCGGAGCGCACGGCGCTGAACTTCTTGCAGCGCCTGTCGGGGGTGGCGACGCTGACCCGCCGCTACGCCGACGCCATTGCCGGCACGGGCGCGCGCATTGCAGACACCAGAAAGACCCTGCCGGGCTTTCGGTCACTCGACAAATACGCGGTGCGCACTGGCGGCGGCGCCAACCACCGAACGGCATTGGACGCCGGCATCCTGGTCAAAGAGAACCACACCCACGCAGCCGGTTCGGTCGCAGAGGCCGTGCGGCGGGCGCGCACGGTGGGGTCACATCTGCTGCGGGTGGAAGTCGAAGTCGAGACGCTGGACGACTTGGACATCGCGCTGGCGGCCGGCGCCGAAGTGGTCTTGCTGGACAACATGAGCCTGGAACTGTTGCGGGAGGCAGTGCGCCGCACCGCCGGCCGGGCGTTGCTCGAGGCCAGCGGCAATATGACCTTGGAGCGAGTGCGGGCGGTGGCCGAAACCGGGGTGGATTTGATCTCGGTTGGGGCGTTGACGCACTCTTCGGTGGCGGCTGATCTCAGTTTGCGGTTGCAGGGGGCGTAGAACCGTCACCCGACCAGCGCCCGCAAAAGCTGGGTATCGCCCTGACTCGCCGTGCGCTGCCAGTAGAACCGCAGCCCGCGCTCACCGCCCAACTCCTCGCCGCCGCCCGCCTTGCCGGGTCCGCCGTGAACCAACGCCGGCATCACCGCGCCGTGGCCGGTGCCCTGGTCAAACACCTTGCTGCTGCCCCAGTAGACGCGGCCCGAATAAGGCGCGACGCCCAGTACCACCTGGCCAGCCCAACTGGCGTCGTCCGAGAACACGCTGGTGGCGAGGCAGCCGCCGGCGCGGGCGACAATTTCAATCGCCTCGTCGGCGCTGCCAGCGAACGGCAACAGCGTGGCGGCTGGGCCAAAAACCTCATGATCATGGACAAATTCCGCCGCCGCGCCCGCGTCGGAGCGGAACAGCGAGGTCGGCGCGAAGCAGCCGTCGGCGGGCACTTCGCTCGCCTGCCACACCAGCTGGGCGTGCGCGGCCAGCTGCTGCAGCCCGGCCACCACATCGCGCTTTTGCGCCGGCCCCGCCACCGGCCCCACGGCCGTGCCCTGGGTGCCCGGATCGCCGACGCGGGCGTCTTGCAGGCGCGCCACCAGCTCGGCTTGCACTTCGTCGGCAACCGCTACCGGCACCACAATCCGACGAATGGCGGTGCACTTCTGGCCGGCTTTCTGGGTGATCTCGCGGGCGACTTCAGCCAGGAACATCGTCCACACGTCGCTGCCGGGCTCGATGTCGGGGCCGAGCACGGTGGCGTTGATGCTGTCGGCCTCGACGTTGACGGGCACGTTGTAGCGCAACACCTGGGGATGGCTGCGAATCTGCTGGCCGGTGCTGCCGGAACCCGTAAAGACGATGCAGTCCTGCGGGCCCAGGTGGTGGAGCAGATCGCCGACCGAGCCGACCAGCAACTGCAGCGCGCCGTCGGGCAGCACGCCGGCCTCCTGCCACAGTTCGACCAACCGCACCGACACCAACGCGGTCGCCGTGCCCGGCTTGGCCAGCACCGGCATGCCGGCCAGCAACGCACAAGCCAGTTTCTCGCACAGGTTCCAGGCCGGGAAGTTGAAGGCGTTGATGTGCACCGCAATTCCGTGCCGTGGCGACCAGATGTGCTGGCCGACAAAGCGCTTGCTGCGGCTGAACTGCACCTGATCGCCGTCGGCCTGCCAGGTGCGGTCGCCCAACCCCTGGCCGAGCTTGGCGTAGTAGGCGAGCGTGCCCGAGGCGCCGTCGACGTCGAACTTGCCGTCGCCGCGGGTGGTGCCCATGTTCTGCTCGGACAGGTCGAGCAGGTGGTCGCGGTGGGTGACGATGACGCTGGCCAGCTTGCCCAGGATTTCACCGCGTTGGGCGAAGGTGAGGGCCCGCAGCGCTGGGCCGCCGACCTTGCGGCCGTAGGTGAGCGCCGCGCCGAGATCCAGGCCGCGCGTCGAGGTTTGCGCGATGACCGCGCCGGTGGTGGCGTTGTGCAGGTCGGTCTGCGGGTCGGTGCCCGCTTGCCAGGTGCCGCAGAGGAAGGACTTGAGATTTTGCATGGTTGGTGCCCGCTCTATGCTTGCGGCGCCTGCGGCGCCGGGGGGCGAAACGTAGTCTAGTGGTGGTCGGGGGGCAACCGTGGCGGGCAAGGCCTTTTGCGACCAGACAGGGGCCCTGGCGTCCCCGCGGCATGCACCTTTGGCGAACGCGGCTCGCAATTCGGGCGTGTGCGGCGTTCGGTTGCCGGTTAGGGCCCGTAAAAAATCTACTCGATTTTCTACGTTGGCCCACTGCTTGCTTGGTGGGTCGCAAGCTCGCGACTTTGCAAGTCGACTCGCCGCTCCGCTCCGCGCACGTGTCGATTGACTTGTTCTTTTACAGGCCCT
>CAXRHS010000089.1:0-3334 GCA_964230235.1 Myxococcota bacterium | reverse complement strand
TGCGTGGTCGCCTCAACGCAGGATCGGCGGGATGAGCAGGCGCTGGCCAGGGGTCAACCGCAACGGATCGTCGATGCCATTGGCCACCGCGATGCGCCGCCACTCGCCCGGGTTGTCGTATTCGGCCGCAGAGATGGCCTGCAAGGTCTCGCCGCGGCTGACTGCGTGCACGTGCGCGGTGTCTGGGCTGTTCTTCTCTTCCGTCTCTGGCGGCTCTTCGGCCAGTGTCAACTTGCAGGTCGCGCGCACCGGGGTGCCGTTCGGCAAGAACATCGTGTAATTGACGTCCAAGCCGGTGACGAACCACATGCCGGTGTTGATCTTGCCGGCGCCGCCCTCGGCGCCCCAGCCGTCGCCCCACGCAAAAGTCACGCGCGGCGGCCGGTGCAAGCCCGGGTCAGCCTTGAGCAGCAATTCAAACCAGGCGACGTGCTCCGTGTACACGTTGGTGCGGGTATCGAAGCAGTCAAACAGCAATTCGCCGAACTCCAGTTGCGCCGGATTGCCGGTCGTGAACTGGTGCTTGGGGGCACTGCGTCCGGCCTGCCGCCCTTGCTTGGGCGTCATGGACTTGGTGACGCGCACGGCTTCAGGGTTGAACTGAAACTCGTGGCTTCCAGCTCCACTGAATGACTTGGCCTTGCCGGCGTCGTCCTTGTAGATCTCGATCTTGGCCTTCGGGAAATCAGACATGGAGCCCCCTACGCTCGCGCTCGCGCTTGATACGCACCATCACCGAGCGGGCGACCTTGACCGCCAACGCTTCGATATCTTGCACACTACTCGACTGGTCCTCAGACTGCTGGCGCGCCTTGTCGCCGCCTGCACCCTGACCAGCTTTGCCGGCCTTGTGATCGCCAACTCCGACGATCGGCGTACCGTACGTGGGATCACCGCCACTGGTGGCGATGCCTTCGGACAACGGCTTGGCGGCGGCTGCGGCGACGATCGCCTGAGCGGCGGGCGCCACCAGCGGCAGCATGTTGGCCGTCGGCGCGGCCGTCACCGACAGCACGCGGGTCATCGCCGCCGCCTGGGTGCCCTTGTGCGAGGCAGTCGCACCGGCAGAGCGATTGGCCGCCTCGACCATCGCATCCAGACCGGCCGCAGGGTTGACCAGATCCTGTCCGACCCGGAAATCGGTCGGCAGCGCCATGCCGTCCACGACAACCGGCGACGGGCCCGCAGCGTGCGAAGCCGCACCGGGCGACCGACCGATCGAGGCCGAGCGCCGCGCCGCGACCTCCGCGCTAAGTCGATCCGCGCCGCGCACCGCCGTCGGTGCAGGTGCCGACTCTCCCAGATACCAGCCGCCATCGCCGCCGCTCAGGCCCACCAGTTCGCTGGCCCCAGCACCGCTGCCGCCATACGAGAAGCTCGCGGATGCGTAGCCACTGCGCGCCGCACTGCGGGCGCTGGACAACCGGGTCGCAAAAGTGCCGCGCGGGGTGGCATGCAGCCAACGGGCGCGCCGCGACTGGCCGAGCAGGTTCTGGCCGCGCCGCAACCCCACCGGCGCGAACGTGTGCATCTGCACACCTGCGAGTGCGCGGGCGGCCGGGGTGGCCTTGGCCGGCGCCGGTGCAGCGGCCTTTGACCCACTGCTGGCAGACGCCGCACCGCGCACGGAGGTATCGCCGATCGCCGCGTCGTCGCCGGCAGCGCTCAATGGCACCGCACCCGGCGTGAGCAGTTCGCGCGCCGCTTCGGGGGTCGCCATGGCGCGCTCGCGACCCTTGGGAGGACCAAACAGGTCGCCACCCGTCAAGGCGGCCAGCGCCGCCATGCCACTGAGCACGATCTCGTCGCCCTGCGCCGTAGCCTGGACAGCCTTGGGGGCCGCGCCTGGCCGACCCGCACGACCTGCAACCGGCCGCTGGGCTTCGCCTGCGACAGCTGCGGTCGGCGCTTCGCTGCCTGCCGCGGCCACCAGTTCACGCCGGGTGGTCGCCGCAGCGGCCATTCGCTGGGCCCCTTCGCGGGCGACGTCGCCGCGGCCCAGAAAGCGCGCGACGAACGCTGCCGCAGCATCCGCTGGTGCGCCAGCGGTCTCGCCCCAAGCCTTGAGCATGGCTTTGAGCGCCTGTGGCGTGTCCGCGCCAAGCGCCGCCGGGGTGGCCCGCCGTCCGATCGCCTGCGGACCGACAGTGCCCCGATTGCCGGCCGTCGCGGCAGCGGCACGCGGAGGCGCACCACCCTGACCAGCGCCAACACTTGCAGTCAGTTCACCAGTCAGGGCGTCCGCCGTGTCGCCGGCGCCAAGGTCAAGCCACTCGCCAGCGCCGGCCTGCTCGGTCCGCAACGCGCGCAACCGGGCGGCTGGCGTCGAACGCACCGCAACACCTTGACTGCCGTCAGACTGCGCTGCAGTTGAACGCGCTGCGGCTTGCGCAACCCACGCCGACAGCGAATCGACCCGACCGGCGGGGCGCGCGGCCAGCACCCCAAGCTCGCGCAGACCTGCCATCGCGGCGACGGCCGGTGCGGCCGCAGCCCCACCCCCCGCAGCGACAGCGGTCCGGGCTTGCGCACGAGCGCGAACCAGCGCGGCCACGGCTGCCTGCGCGGCAAGCGCAGCCGGTGCAACGGAACGCGCGGCGGTCAGGGCAGGCGAGGCGGTCAGGGCAGGCGCGGAACCCGCCGCTCGGCGCGACAAAGACGCCGTAGCCTTCAATCGGGCCGACGCAGGCGCGGCAGTCTGCTCGGAGACGGCATCGAAGCCGCCTTCGACCGGCGGAACGCCGAGATCGAGCCACTCGCCAACCGTATCGCCGGTGCCCTGCCAGTTGGCGACGCCGGGCTGCAACCCGCCCGCGATCGCGCGTTCAGGCCGGACGCCCGCGTTGCCGATCGACGGACCACTGCCGACTGCGGCAATGGTCGCGCCCGTTTGGCGCTGGCGAGCCTGGGATGCGGCCGCCGGTGCTGCTGCCGACGCCGGCCACGCGCGCGCGGCCAGAGTCGACGCAACCACCGCTGCGGCGGAACGGTCAGCTGGCGCCAGCCCCATCGAAACGCGGCTGTCGAGGCGCTGCCCCAAGCCAATGGCGGCCAGCCCGACCAGGCCTGGCGCTTGCGCGGGCAGGCCAGCCGGCGCCGGCTGTCCGAATGCTGACCGTGCCACGGCGGCCGCGCCGCCGGTGCCTGCTGCGGCCTGGGATTGAAACGCAGCCCCGGCCGTCCTGCGGCCAGCCTTTGCCAAGCCTGCAGCCGCCGCCGGCGCGCTGCCGCTGGTCCACCAGCGGTCAAGGCCGGCTGTCGTTGGGGCTTGCGGACCCAAGCGAGGCGCGCTTGTCGCGGACCCGCGCTGACGCGCCGCGCCGGTCTGCTGCTC
>CAXRHS010000088.1:0-13518 GCA_964230235.1 Myxococcota bacterium | reverse complement strand
GGACCCAGCCCAAAGGGTGCGTGGCCGTCGTCCTGACTCAGGTAGAAGCTGCCGGCGCCAAGCGTGCGCACCTGCACCCGACCCGACGGTTCGCGCAACGTCACCAGGGCGCCGACGGCGCGCGGATTGCGACCCGGCTGGCGCAGGCGCCGGCGCAGCCAGTGGTGCGAGGTCGCCTGCACGTTGCGCAACAACCGGGGCGGCTGCCGAAACTGGTTGGCCACCAGGTCCAGGTCGCCGTCGCCATCGGCATCCAGGGCGACCACACTGCGGCTGTTGCCGGCGAACGCCTCCGGGCCATCGGGCGCCAGGTAGTAGTAGCCGGACTGTGCCACGAACAACTGGTTCTTCTGGTCGGCCGCGAACGAACCGGCAATCCAGCCGTTGGCCAGGTACAGGTCCTCGTCGCCGTCCAGGTCGGCGTCGAAAAACACACTCGCCCAGCCCCAACCGCGGTCGCCCGGCTCAAAGCGCGCCAGCTCTGCGTGCACAAAGGGCGCACTGCCCGTCGGATCGCCGGGATTCAGATACAGCTTGTTGCCAGAAAGGTACTGAAAAACGCTGGCCAAAGTGGCGTCCAAGTTGTGGATGGTGCTCTGGTCCTTGGGGTAGATGACCTTGATGTTCTTGCTGAACATGTCGATGTTGGCAACGTAGGCGTCCAGGCGGCCGTCGCCATCGGCGTCGGTAAAGCTGACGTTCATGCCGCTGCCGCGGTCGTCGGTGCGGGTCAGCGCCGCGACGTCTTCAAAGGTGCCGTCGCCGCGGTTGCGGTACAGGTGGTCGCTGCCAAAATCGTTGGCCAGCAACAGATCCGCATCGCCATCGCCATCGTAGTCCCACGCGCCGATGGCGAGCGTCCACGCCGTGTTGGCGACGCCCGCCTGCGCGGCGACCTCCTGGTAGCGCCCATCGGGACCGCGGCGAAACAGCTGGTGCGGGGTGCCGTTCTTGCCGTCCAGGGCCGGCAGGTTGCGGGTGGCCGTGCGGGTGCGGTTGGCGGCATCGCTGCCGTAGTAGCCGACGTACAGATCCAAGTCGCCGTCGCCTTCGGCGTCCAATGCGGTCGCGACGTGGGCGCCGCGCCAGGTCGCCAAGCCGACTTTGTCTGCGATATCAACAAATCGGCCGCCCTGGTGGTCGAGCAGCAGCGACGGGTGTTCGCTGCGCACGATCAACAGATCCAGGTCGCCATCGCCGTCCGCGTCCAAGAACAGCGGGTGGCGCGCGTCTTCCAGAGGTTGCGGCACACCCCAAGCGACGGTGACATCGCGAAAAACGCCGGGCGCGGCCTTGCCGCCGTTGAGGTACAGGCGGCCAAGGCCTTCGCCAGCGACGAACAGGTCCGAATAGCCGTCGCCGTCGAGGTCGCCGACCGCGACGCCCGCGCCCATGACCTTGTGGATGTCAAAGCTGGTGCTGGTTGCTGCATCGGGCTGCGCAGCGGGCAGGCCCGATTGCGCGGTAGCGTCGGCAAAAAGCGCACCGCCGGTCGTGCGCGTCGCGTGATCCGCGAGCACCTGCGCCTTGTGGTCCCAACGCGGCTTGGGCCAGGCAGCTGCGGCCTCGCGCACTTGCGGCATCACCATCACGTAGCGGCGGTCGCGCACCTGGCGGGCCAGTTCGGCGTCGATCGTGGCCACCCCCTTCTCTTTGGCCAGCGCTTCGCCGCGGCGCAAGTACCACGTGGCCATCATCGACAGCAGTTCGCTGACATACTCCGCGGCGAACGGGTCCATCGCGAAGGCCTTTTCGCGCCACACCGAGGCCAGCGCCAGCCAGTGGATGGCAGTGTCGCGCACGCCGTTCTGCTCGTGGTCCAAGATGGTCGCATCGAAGCCGGCGCGCGCAACGGCGTCGGGAAAACCAGGTGCCGGCTCAAAGCGCAGCCTGAGATCCCCATTAGGCATCAGCACATGCGGGAACAGTTGCAGCGACGCCGACTCGGCGTGGGCGTAGTCCACCACGGCCTGGCGCTTGAGCGCCGTCTCTTCAAACTGGCCGTCGCTCCGAAAGTTGTCGGCCTGCATCGGATCGAAACCCGCGGCCAGGAAGTGGGCAAACGACTGCAGGTCGGCCAGCCACACCCCCAGCGCCTCGGCGGTCACCGGCACCTGCGCCAACCGGTTGAGATCGGCCACCAGATCCTGGCTGTTGCGGTTGAACGCGTTCAACGCCTTGATCTTGCCGACGATCATCGCCTCGGTCAGCGGCGCCAATGCCGCCGCCAGTTCAGCGTCGGGCCGCAGCGCGTCGCTGCGCGGTTGATTGCGCAGCCCCCAGCGCTCCGCGAGTTCAGCGTGCGCGCGCTGCACGGCGGTCGCCTAAATCATCGGCGTGCGCTCTTGCTGGGCCAACGTGCCCGCCCGCTGCAAAAGCGCGAGACCCAAGCGAGTGGTCACATCCGCGAACGCCTCATAGGCCGCGTCGTCGGCAAGGGGCAGCAGCGGCGACTGGCCCTGCAAGCGCAGTTCGTCAAACACCACGCTCAACAGCACCCGATAGTGTTCGCTGGTGGTCCGGTAGTCGGCAAAGGCCTTGAGTCCGTGGTCTTTGGCAAATGCTGCGAGCTTGCCGCGCTGATCATCGTCCCAGCCGCTGGCGGGAATCGGGGCGGCAGCGGTGATGTCGGCCGCCGAGATCGTCCCAGTCTTGGCCGCCGCGGAAGCCTTTTGCCAGGCTGCGCGCGCCAGGGCCTTGCTGGCCAAGACCCGCGCGTGGGTCGCAAACGCGGAGTACTCCTTGGAACTGATGTAGCTGTCGAGCTGACGGAAGGTGGTCCAGCAGGTGACGTCTTTGGTGGTTTCGAGCTTGGTGATCGCGGCTTGCAGGCGCTCGGCAACGCTCGCCAGGCCGGCCGTCGGCGACACGTCACCTGGGCCGGCGATTGCGGCGGCTGCCACAAGTTGAGGCGTTGCGGTTGGCGGCGGGGTTGGCGCTGGGGCGGGCTTGCAGGCGCACGCCAGGACCAACGCCAGGGCGGCGCAATACGGAACGGATGTCATCGGCAGTCGAACCTGGCGGAAAGGAGCCGTGCAAAAAGAGGTCGATCGACATCCGCGCGGAGCGGAGCGGCGAGTCGACTTGCAAGGTCGCGAACTTGCGACCCACTGAGCAAGCAAGGGGCCCACGTAGAAAATCGAGTAGATTTTCTACGGGCCCAAACCGCTATTTGAGCGTACAGGTCGCCAGATCCCAGTTGCGATTGTCGGTCTTGCCGTCGAATTTGTCGCTGGCCATCGCTTCTGCGAACTCGATGAGGCCAACGCTTGAGCGAATGGTGTTGCGCAAGGTACCCGACCACGCCAGCGCGTCGGCCAAGAAATCCTTCTTTGGGCGCGCTTTGCAGGCGGCCAGGAACTTGGTCGCGACTTCCTTGTGCTTGCTCAAGTCGGCGGTATCGCCCAACGCCGCCAAAAGCTGCGCCGCGCCAGCATCGGTCTTGCCGGCCAGGTTGGCCTTGAACCCGTCGCGAATGGCCTGCGGCGTCATCTTGTCTGCGGTCAGCACCGGCGCGAACTTGAGCAGGTTGCAGCGCTGGCCGCTAAAGAGCGGCCGGCCCATGTCGATGCGCAGCACGTCACCCACAAAATCGTCGTCGACGAGCTTCTTGTTGACCAGCTGGTCGACATAGTCGCGATCTGCCTGGCCGCGCTCGGGGTAGGTCCAGGCAAAGATGGTGTCGGTGACGACCTTGCCGTCCTTGTCCTTGAGCGGGGTGCCGCTGCTGTCCTTGACCGACTGACCGTTGGCGGTGGTGAGCGCGGTGTAGTCGGCCGCGTCGATCGACACCGAGTCGAAGCCACCCAAGCGCGGATCAAAGAAGAAGTCGTTGCGCACTGACGACGGCACGCTGTTGGTCGAACTGGTCATCGACTGCAGGTTCAGGTCCACCGTGCAGAACAGCGGCCGCAGCAGCTCTTGGGTGCCCTTGGTCTTGAGGAAGTCGACGCGCTTCTCGTTCCACAAGCGGTTGCCGTTGCGAACGGTGCTCTCCAGACCGGCGCCGTCGTCCTTCTGGCTGCCAAGCGTCATCTTGAAGCGGTCCATCAGCTCTTTGGCGCCGGGGGTGTCGGTGAAGTGCTCCCAGTGCACCCACGGCGAGTCGAACTCTTTGATGATGAGGCCACCGCCCAAGTGGCAGCCGGCGCAGCGGGTCTTGCTGGCGGCCTTGGGCACGCATGCGCCGACGCTGTTGCAGTTGTAGCCGTCGGCGATGAGGTCCTTGGAGGAGCCAAAAAAGTGCCAGGCGTTGTTTTCGCGGGCGTAGTAGTTGAACACACCGGCGGTCTTGTCAAACCCAATCATCTCAAGGTCTTGCGGCAACTTCTGGACATTGGCACCGACGCCGAACACGCTCGACAACAACTCGTGGTTGCTGCGGCTGTTGCAGGTGCGCGAGATGACGAGGCGGTACGAGTCCGCCTTCTTGAGCGCCTGCGACCGCTCGCTGACAAACCGGGTCGCCGTGCCCGCGGGCGGCAGCGCGGGGTCGTCCTTGCAGTTGACGGCGTCGGTCTTGCGCAGCTTGGTGGTGATCTCGTCCAGGCCGACCGGGCAGCCGCCCGCCGCCTTGAGCACCAATTCCGCCACCGGGTCCTTGAGCGCCTTGAGCTGCGTGGCGGTCAGGTCCTTCTTGGTCAATTCGCTTTTGACTTTGCAGACGCCCGCAATCAGTTCCTGGTCGTCGCCGGTCGCCGTCGGCGCGGTTTGCTCGCAGCCCGTGACGGCCAGTGCGGCAACCGAAAGCAGCGCAGCGGGGCGCAAAAAGGGCAAAATTATCCGGAACGTGTTCATGAGTCGCCCTCCTGGGGCAGTGCATCGCGCGCGGGCGCACAGGGGGCGAGGGTAGACCAGGTGACGAACGCCTGCAAGGACAAAGTTCTGTCATGGCGATGTCAACGCGGCGAACGGGCAGAAGTTTTCTACCTGCCGGGGCCGCCATGTCAGCGAGTTGACGCCCCCAGCGCACCGCGACCACAATCCAGCGAGCGGGAGGGCTTCGGCATGGCGAGAACCTTTGAGTGCAGCACGGCGATTGCGGCCTCGCCGGACGAGGTGTTCGCGGCGCTCGTCAACGTCGACGCGTTCGGTCAGTGGATGCCGAATTTGGTGCGGGTCGAGCGCGCGGGCAATGGGCCGTTGCAGGCGGGCGAGGCGTTTACCGAGACGCGCAAGATGTTTGGCAGCGAATCGACCGAGCATTTCGACGTGGTCGCCGTCGAGGCACCGACCCGGTTGGTGTTGCGCGTCGACGGCAGCAAGGGCACGACCGGCAAAGGCGTGTTCACCTTTGAACACCTGGTGCAAAGCCAGGGCGACGGCAGCGTGCTCATCTTGCGCGGCACCGTCGATGTGCCCGGAATTGTGGCGCGGCTGCTGGGCGGCCTTTTCATCGGCATGTTCAAGTCGGCGATCGCCAAGGACATGGCGGCGATGGCGCGGTGGATTGAAGCCCAGCGCGCCGACAAAGGAGGCAAGTAGTGCGCATCGCTATCGTCGGATCCGCTGGCACCGGCAAGACCACCCTGGCCAAAGCGTTGTCGGCGCACCTGTCGTGCGCCTTTGTCCCCGACACGGTGCCGCAGGTGCTGCGCGAACGCGGCCGGGATTCGTGGCGCGGTGTCGAGGCGGGCGACCGGCGCAAGATCCGCGAAGAAGCCCTGCAGCGCAAGCTGCGACTGGAAGCCGAAGCAGAGGCTTTCGTTTCAGACAAAAGCGTCATCGATTACCTGGCGTACTGGCTGCAGAACCAGAGCGAGCACGAACAGCGCCACGTCAACGACGCCTTTGTCGACCAGTGCAAAGAGGGCGCGGGGCGTTATGACCTGCTGGTGTTCCTGCCTTATCGCGCCGACGTCGACTACGCGGTCGGTCGCAACCAGGACCCGGTGCACAACCTCAAGGTCGCGGCCCACAAACGCGGCCTGCTGGTCCTGCTTGGCCTGCCGCACCTTGAGGCGCCGTACATGTTTGGCGAAGACCTGGACGCCTGGTTGCAGCAGTGGGTGACGCCGAACCTGCGCGCACAGTGACAGCGGCGCTACGAGACATCGATCGACGCTCTCATTGCGACTGCGGAGCGGTGAGTCGCCTGCAAGGCGCGAAGTCGCGACCCACCGAGCAGGCAAGGCAAACGCAGCGCCTATGCCGACTAAGAGGGTGTGGCCAAAATCCCGTCCGCTACGGCCGAAGATCCTGGACATCTCGCGGCTTACGTCCTCGCTTCCTCGGTCAGCGCACTGAGAGTGCGCCTCGGTCGGTCGCTCCGGGCGCGCTCGCGATCTGCCTGCATGCTCTTCGACCTCGCAAAGGACATGATTTAGCCACACCCTCTAAGGAACTCGCCGAAAATAACTCGATCACTTGCGAAGGGAGCGGAGCGGCGAGTCGGCTTGCAAAGACGCGAGCTTGCGACCCACGCAACAAGCAAGAAGGGCATCGCCAAAAACGACTTGTTTTTGGCGGCGCCCTAAATCGGACTTTTGGATCTACGCTGCTACCTGCCAAAAACATTTTCGCCCCGGCCGCCAACCAACCGTGCAAATCCGCTGGGAGATCATCCTCCCTGGCGCCTGAGGATCCATGCCCGAAATTTGCCCGGAAGCCGCCAGCGAACCGCGGATTGCCCGCTCGCACCGCCGCGCCCGCGCGCCGCGCACCGGCAAGCGCAAGGCCATTCGCTGGCCAGAAGGTCAGTTGCTCGACTTCTTGCTCGAGCGTGAGCTTGGCTTGGAAGCGGCGCCGCCCGAAACCGATGAAGTGGTCGATCCGTGGTTCTAATCGACCAGACGCGCAACTGTTCGACAACCCGATAAAAACGCGGATTCTTGCCGGTTGCGCCGACACGCGCTACCCTCGGGCCTCCCGTTCGGGTTGGAGGCGCGCATGTCCAAAGAGTTCACGTTGGGTGTCGAAGAAGAGTTCCAGATCATCGACCCCAAGACCCGCGAGCTCAAGAGCCTGATTTCGCAGCTCATCGAAGCGCACACCCCGATGGACGAAGTCAACCTGAAGCAAGAACTGCATCAGAGCGTCGTAGAGGTCGCGACTGGCATCTGTGACAACATCGAGGACGTGCGCCGCGACGTCATCCGCAACCGCCGGGCCGCCCACAAGATCGCGCAGCGCGTGGGGGTGCGCATCGCCGCCGCCAGCACGCACCCGTTTTCGCACTGGGAAGAACAGGAAATCAGCAAGAAAGAGCGCTATGTCCAGTCGGTCGAAGAGATGCAGGACGCCGCGCGCGGCAACTTGATTTTCGGCTTGCACGTGCACGTGGGCATCGACGACCGCGAACTGGCCATCGACGTCTACAACCAGGCGCGCTACTTCCTGCCGCACCTGCTGGCGCTGTCGTGCAGTTCACCGTTCTTCAATGGCCGCAAGACGGGTCTGCACTCAGCGCGCACCCTCATCTTCAAGCGGCTGCCGCGGACCGGCATTCCCGAGCGGTTCTTCTCGTACGGCGAATTCGAGTCGTTCTTGAACACGCTGGTCGCCACTGGCTGCATCGACAATGGCCGGCGCGTGTGGTGGGACCTGCGTCCGCACCCGACCTATTCGACGCTGGAATTTCGCATCTGCGACCTGCCGCCGCTCGTCAACGACACCATCGCGATTGCGGCACTGGTGCAGGCGCTGGTGGCCAAGCTGGTGTGGCTGCGGCGCCGCAACCTGTCGTTCAACATCTACCGGTCGGCGATGGTCGACGAGAACAAGTGGCGGGCGGCGCGCTATGGCGTGCACGGCAAGCTCATCGACTGGGGCAAGAAGAAGGAAGCCCCGTTTGCGCAGCTTGCCGAGGAACTTGTCGAATTCGTGTGGGATCTGGCCGGCGACCTCGGCTCGCGCAAGGAAGTCGAAGACGCCATGCGCATCGTCCGCGAAGGAACCTCAGCGGATCGCCAAATCGCGTGCTTCGAGCGCACGGGCAGCTTGGAGGCGGTGGTCGATCAGCTGTTGGAAGAGACCCTCATCGACATCGTCGACGATCCGAACGCGGTGGCGTAGCACATGTTGCCGGCTGTGGTGGCCACCATCGTGGCCGTGCTCGGTACCGCCGATGACTGGGCGGGCGTCGAGTTTCGCTGGCCGCAGTTTGAACAGGCCCGCACCGCGATGCTGGAGCGCACGCTGGAGCCGCCGGCCGACGGGTCGCCGCAAGAGCTGCTGGCGTGGCGGCGCGCAGCGGAACAGGCCCTATGGAGCCTGGAGCCAACGGCAGAACTGGTGCCCGATGCGGCGATTGGCGCGTTGCGCGGGCCAGAGGATCGCCACGGCCACTTCACCGGCGAAGGCCTGCCACTGCCCTGCGACGGCAAGCCGCTCGCCGGCCTCAAGATCTACCGCATCCCTGCCACCGCCGAGCAACTGGAAAGCGAGGACACCGCACAAGTGCGCCAGACCCGCGACAAGAAGCGCCGCGAGATCCTGGACGCGGCGTGGACGGCGCGCGCGGCGACCCTGCCCTTCAAGGCGACCGAGCTCAAGTGCGCGCTGGAGTGGTTGTCCAAGCAACTGCCGGCGCCCAAGATCGGCGAGCGGCAAGCGCAGCTGGATCTGGCGTGGATCAATGCCTACTCAGGCTGGATCAAGGCGTTGGACAAGAATGGCGACATCATCGCCCGCAAATTCTGGGAGCGCGCGAGCGAGTCCGAACATGTCGCAGACACCGCTGATCCGGGCATCGCGGTCGCGCCGTGCCCCAAGGTCGACGGTGCCTGGTGCGTCGCGGACGTGCGGCTGGACGGTCCGGCGTGGCAGGCCGATGTGCGCGTGCACGACCAGATCCTCAAGGTCGACGGCAAGGAAACCCACGGGTTGGACAAAGAGGCCATCTACAAGGCGCTCGGCGGCGCGCCCAGGTCCAAGCTGGCCTTGACGCTGCAGCCGGCCTTGGGGGGCAAGCCGCGCGAGCTCAAGCTGGTCCGCGACCAGGCGGTGGACCACGACGTGACCGCCCGCGACCTGGGGGGCGGCGTGCTGCATGTGCGGCTCAAGGACTTCGTCAAAGGTACCGGTGGACGGCTGCGCGAAGCGGTGTTGCTGGCGCTCAAGCCCAAGAAGCAAAAGAAGGCGAACGAGCTGCGCGGCATCGTGCTGGACATGCGCGGCCATCCGGGGGGCATCTTGGACGAAGCAGTGGCGGTGGCCGATAGCCTGCTCGGCCAGGGCGTCATCGTGCAGACGCGCTGGCGCACCCGCACGGTGGACCGGCAGGCGACGGCGACGATGGACGACTTGCTCGGCCCGCTGGTGGTGCTGGTCGACAAGCGCTGTGCGTCGGCGTGCGAAGTGCTGACCGGCGCCCTGCAAGACCACAAGCGCGGGCCCGTGCTCGGCGCCAAGACCTACGGCAAGGCGTCGATGCAAGAGGTCAAGCGCCCGAACCTGATGGCCGAGTTCTACGTCAAGACCACGATCGGCCGCTATCTGACCCCGAACCACCGCGACCTCGATCACGTCGGCACCCTGCCCGATGTGGCGTTGCCGGCAGACGCGACGCTGGTGTTTGCCCCTGCCCCAGAGCACTGGCAGCCCGCAGCAAAGTGTGTCGCCGACAAAGGCAGTGCGCCCAAGCGGCTGGCGGCCGACCTGGCGCCCAGGCGCAAGCCCGATCCGTGGCTGGAGATGGCGGTCGATTGGGTTGGGTGCGTCGGCGGGGCGAAAGGCAACTGATAGCGCGCCCCTACGGTCCATCCTTGGCACAGCGAAACCCGAGCGACACGGCAGCCGTAGTCGGCTTCTCGGCCGCTCGCGCCGAGTTACGCAAGGCGATGGGCGAACCAGACTCACAACTGCCGCCGCGCACCACGCGATGCGAACCGACGGCTGGCCCGGTCGGATTGGCCTTGGCGACGGTGGCATAAGCATCGGCGGCGAACCAGTCGGCCACCCACTCGCGGACGTTGCCGGCCATGCCTAGCATGCCAAAGCCAAGTGGCAGGCCGCTCTGCGCCGGCCAGGTGCCGTCGAGCCCACAGCCCTGGCCTCCGGCGGCCCACACCGCAAACGACGGCAAGCCAGGGTCGCAGCCTGGCGGTTGGTTGCCCCAGCCAAAGATGTGGTCGGCCTTGCCGCCGCGCGCGGCGCGCTCCCACTCTGCTTCCGTCGGCAGCCGACCGCCCTGCCAGGCGCAATAGGCGACCGCTTGTTCCCAGGTGACGCAGTTGACCGGGTGGCTGGCTTTCGCCGGGCTGACGAAGGTGACGGTGCTACCGCACGCCGCCGGCGCGGTACAACCGCCGCCAGCCACGCAGACGCCATACTCGGCGGCTGTGGTCTCGTGCAGGTCGAGGTAGTGCCCTGCCAGGGTCACCGTTGCGGTGGGCGACTCGGACAGCTGGCAGGCCTTGTCGCCCGCCGTACAGCCGAGGGCGAACGAACCGGCGCCGATCCAGGCCATGCCGGCCGGCGGGGCTTTGCAGACGCCTTTGGCGCAGACGCCGACGGGACAGGTCGCGCCGTCGGGCAAGGCGGTCGCGGTGCAGCCGCTGGCGAGGTCGCAGGTGTCGGCGGTGCATTCGTTGCCGTCGTCGCAGTTGGTCAGGGCGCCCGGCAAGCACACTCCGCCCGCGCAGGCCTCGCCGGACGTGCACGGATTGCCGTCGTCGCAGCTGGTGATAGCGGCGCACAGGTCGATGGCGGTGACATCGGCAGCGGCGTCCTGGGCGGGGCCGGCGTCCGTGGCCGTCGCGTCGCCGGCTGGCTCGGTGTCGGCAAGCGGTTCCGAGTCGGCAGGTGGGAGTTCGGTGGCGGACACGTCGTCGGCGTCGTTGACCGCAGGGCTGTCTTCGATTTCTGCGGTTGCGTCGCCGGCAAGGTCGGCGTCCGGTGGCGGTGTGGTCTCGGCGTTGTCGAGTTCGGTGTCGGCGGGCGGAGCGTCGGGCAGTTCAGTCGAGATGTCGGCACCAACGTGGGCATCGGCAGCGGCGCTGTCGGGCGCCCCGGCATCGACCGCCGCAGCGGTTTCGGCGCCAGCGTCCGTCGCCAAAGCGGCTTCTGGGCGATCGAAAAGCACCAGCGCCGCGTGCTCGTCGATGCACGCGACCAGGACCAGTGCCAACGTCAGCGCCGCAGTGCGTCGCCCCAGCCAATTCAGATGTTGCCCCGCGGCAGCCGGCATGCGCCTCCGTGGGCGAAGCGCCGCCCGGCGCGGAGGTGCATGGTGCCCGGGTGGCGGGGGTTTGCCAAATGGGTGGGGTTGCGAGGGCGAACAGCGCCGGCGGACAACCGAGTGCCAGTTGGCTAGATCAGGCAGCGGACAGAGATCGCGGACAGGTGCAAAGCAAGCCGCCCAGCCTCGCCCAAGTTTGAGCGCCGGGCTCGCTTAGGGCCCGTAAAAAATCTACTCGATTTTCTAAGTTGGCCCACTGCTTGCTTGGTGGGTCGCAAGCTCGCGACTTTGCAAGTCGACTCGCCGCTCCGCTCCGCGCACGTGTCGATTGACTTGTTCTTTTACAGGCCCTTAGGTCACACCTGTGCCGGCGTAGAAATCGTCCACCGAAAAGACCAAATCGAGCGCGGGAATCTCGACCGTCTCGCCCTCGCCAAAATCTTGATACAGCCAAAGCTTGCCCTCGCCTCGGCGATACAGCTCGACCTGACGGCTTTGCTGGCTCACGAGCAGATAAGCGTACAGCGACGGCAACGTCTTGTACGCAGCCAACTTCTCGCCGCGGTCGATGGTTTCGGTGGTCGGCGACAACACTTCAATGATCAGGCTGGGGTGTTCGATGAAGTAGTCGTCGCCTTCGGGACCCGTGTCGCGCGGATCGCAGGTCACGACGACATCGGGGTAGTAGTACGCCTTGGTCGCGGCGACGCGGGTCTTGACGTTCTCCATGTAGGCGTCGCATGGACGACCCTGTAGCGCTGTGTGGACCAGTAGCCGCGACTGGAAGGCGATCTTGTTGTGCAGCTTGGACTCGCCGGCCATCGCGCGGGCGGCGCCGTCACGGTACTCGTGGCGGGTGGCGGCCAGACGTTCACCAAGCAGGTAGTCGGCCTCGGACAGGCCTGGCTTCTTGGCGGCGAGCATGGACAGAACCGTGGGCCACGGGCCCAAGCGCACGGTAACTGTGGGCCGTGAGAGCGTCAAGGGCGTCTAGTACTTCCGGCCCGAAGTTCGCGGCGGGGTCCGCCACGCGACAAGGGC
Source organism: Myxococcota bacterium (assembly GCA_964230235.1). GTDB lineage: Bacteria > Myxococcota_A > UBA9042 > UBA9042 > UBA9042 > SXRM01. The sequence continues at coordinate 1,358 of CAXRHS010000088.1, read as the reverse complement.
GAAGTACGCGCAGCCGCAACTGCGGCCGCAGGCAAGGATGAGCGCGCAGACGTGCGTGAAGGGGCAGCGAGGCCCCCCTAACGAAACAAACGGTTACTATACACCCTGACCGAAGTGCAAGATCATCCATGGAACCTCCTGACGTGGCCAGCAACCAGCGCGGGTTCGGCTTGAAACCGCTGGAAGGTCCGGATCAGCGCGGCATCGCGTGCTTCGCGCGTGGCGTGGAAGGCGTTGTGCGTCGTCATCTTGCGTGTGACCTTCCAGCAGCCTTCGATGCCGTTGTATTGCGGGGAATAGGGCGGCAGGCGATGGAGCGCGATGCGGTCGTGGTTCTCAGCAAGCCACGCCTTGCCTTCGGCGTCGAGGTTGTGGCACGGGCCGTTGTCCGTGATCAAGAACAGCTTGGTCGGAACCGGCCGGCCCAGGTCGTACGCCTCCACCAGCGCCTTGAGGAAGACAAGGTACGTGGCACCATTGAATTTTTCGGCGAATTGGTAATGAAACTTCGGCGCCTCGGCGACTTCGATGGCGCCGTACACGTGCGCCGTATTGCGATTGCCAAAGGTGTCGACTTGAGGTTGCTGACCGACCGGCGCCCAGGTCTGGTGCAGCGAGCCGTCCTGCCAGAAGCTCGCTTCGTCCTCGAACATCACGATACCGCGGCATTCGTTGGCTTTTTTATTATCTCCGGCAGCCGCTCCTCGACCCACTGGCGCTGGGCCTCGGCGTCGGCGCGCGCCAGCCGCTTGCGGGGCCGCTGTACGGAGAAATTCAGCTTGGCCAGCAGACGTGGAATGTATTCGTAATGGTACCTTACGCCGAATCGCTTTTCGATGAGGTCGCCGACCATTGGCCCGGTCCACACGCCGCTCGCGTAGCCTGCCGACACGGGCCCGGCCTCGACCAGCCGCGCAACTTCCTGCAATTGCTCGTCCGTCAGCTTGGCCGGCGCCCCCGGACGGGCCTGCGTCAGCAACGCCTCCGGCCCAGCGGCGACGTACCAACGCAGCCACTTGTTGATGACGGACCGGCCGGTCTTCAGCGAAATCGTCATCGCATTGACGGTCTGGCCTTCGATGTAGCCGAGCACGGCCCGAAAGCGCAGTACCTCATCGCGCCGCCCCTGGCTTTTGGCGCGCCGCAAGAAGGCTTTCAAATCCGCAACATCCTCGGGCCGCCGAAGCTCCGCCGGAATCGCCTCGCCCGTTTTCGCCCTCGCTTTCGCAGCCATCCGCACCTCCCAGCCAATCGGGCCGAGGCGCATTTCGATCCCGTCGCAAGCCGTTGTCAACCGTGCAATTGCGACAACGCCGCAGGCCGGAGGCGTGGGGTTGGATTTCGGTCAGGATGTATAG
>CAXRHS010000087.1:0-6243 GCA_964230235.1 Myxococcota bacterium | reverse complement strand
GCAAATTGGGTGCCGCGCGGCACCTGGCGGCCGACGCGCCACAGCCGCACCGCCAAGATTGCCAGCGCGACAAAGACACCAAAAGCCACAACCACGGCGGCGCCATCGACCTCGATGAGCATCGTCTGCGCCCACGCGCGGTGCACGTCCTCGATCGGTTGGCGCACCGGTCGCAAGAACGGGTACACCCCGACCGGACGCAACCACGCCAGCCACGACCCCACCTGCGCGCGCAGCCACGCGGAGGGTTCCGCGGCATAGATCGCCACGGCGTCGCCCACCATTTGCCGCGACAGCCCGATGTAGGCGACGTGGTTGAAGTTGGGCCCGCCGGTCGGCTTGCGCGCCGCGCACAGGGCCGGATGCGGGTCGCGGCAGTCGCGGGTTGGCCACGCGGATCCGTAGGCTTGCAAATCGCGAAAGGGGCCGACCACACCGGCCGGCGACAGCAAGCCGGCTTTGGCCAGTTCGCGGCGTGTGTGCGGCGAACTGTAGGCGTGGGCGGTCCGCAGCAGGCTCATGCCCGCCCACGAACTGGCATTGGGCGTGCCAAACTGCTGCCAATTCTTGGCGTAGGGCAGCGCCATCAGCGCAACCGCTAGCGCAGCAAGCGCCCCGCTTCGCCGGCGGCGATCCGGTGACTCGGCGACGGTCAACAGCGCGAACACGCCGACGGCCCACAGCGGATGAAACAAGCTGCGCGACCAGCCCAAGGCGACCGCCGCGGCCATGACGCCTGCCTGCGCGCCCCACCGGCCCTGTACGGCAGCAGGCGTCAGCACCAGTAAGCCCGTCAAAGCGACCGTGACCGGCAAGTCGTAGAAAAGCCAGTGGCTTATCAACCAGAAGCCGGGACTGGTCATCAGCACAGCGCCGGCCAGCCACGCCAGCACGGGTCCGGCACCCAGACGCAACGCCAACTGCCAGGTCAACAAACCTGCGACCGCACCCAGACCTTCGAGCAAGCCGTGGACGACCGCGCCCGTTGCGGTCGGGTCCAGGGCCAATACCGCCGCGATCACCGCGTTGTACAGCGGCGGTTGGGCGTGCAGCCGCCACAAACTGCCGAGCGGGTCCGTTTGCAGCCAGGCCGGCTCGAGCAGCTGCCAGGTGCGGCCGAGCGGCGCATACACCCCGACCCCGCGGTGGTGCGCAAACGTGCACAGTAGCGCCCACCAGCCGACAAGGCCGAGCGCGGGTTTCCAGGTTGTCTGCCACCGATCTTGGTGGGCCACGGTTACCTCACCTGCAGACGCAGCATAGACCGGCCGTGGCGCAGAACGCACCTTGCCCGCCAACACCCGCAAGGGGTTTGTGGGTGTTGTTCCTTCAATAGGGCGGGGGCAGTGGGCCTGTGGAACGCGGGGATGAGTCAGAAAAACAAATGAAAGACAAATGGTTGAACGCGATCGGCCTGTGGATGGTGAGGTGGAGAACCGGCGGATGTTCCCCAGGCCGGCCGGTCGCGGTCAGCGCCATCCACAGCCCCGTGGACAACACCGACCTCGCCCACAGGCTTGTACACAGCGCCGCCGCCGATCTTGGGGATGGCAGCGGCCAGTGAGCGGGATGGACGCGGTTTTTTCGGCTATTGCCGACCGACGGCTTTCGCGCTACTCCTTGTTGGCGGTCGAACTTGCGTCGGTCGCGCAACCGTGGTTGACAGCGCGCGCCATCGGGCGTACTATTTTGGCCCGCCGCTGACCCATCGGGTCGGCCCGCTACCCTCGTGCGGGGAGCGCAAGCGTCCGAAATCATTCGATTCTTCTTGCTCGGGCGAATAGCTCAGCGGTAGAGCGGCGCCTTTACACGGCGTTGGCCGCAGGTTCGATCCCTGCTTCGCCCACCGTGCACGGGTCGCAGCACCGTTTCAGATGGACACGGGTTTCGGATCGACACAGGTTTCGGATCGACACAGGTTTGTGATAGTTACCGATCGGGTTTCGCAACCCAGGACGCCGGCGTACGCCAAGGCGTCGACAAAACGGAGTGGTAGTTCAGTCGGTTAGAACGCTGGCCTGTCAAGCCAGAGGCCGCGGATTCAAGTCCCGTCCGCTCCGCCCTTGCACATTTCACTGTCCACCTGTCGGCTTCGCAGTGCCCATTCTCGGCTTGGCAGTGCCCATTGTCGGCTTCGCCGTGACAATGCACTGGACGCCGCGGCTCGGGGTCGCCGTGCGTCGACCTCGCCGTTTGGGGCAGGCGTTGCCCTTGGCTTGCCGCTGTGTTGCACCTGCCCGGGCTCACGCTGACCGTCCCGCATCGGTTGCCGCCGGCGCTTTCGCGGGTGCTGGAGCGCGACCTCGCGGCCGGCTTGCGCGGTTTTGCGCGCTGGGGTCGGTTCGTGCGCCCCGTCGAACTGTGCCTCGCCGCCGATCAAGCCAGTTTGCGCGGTGCCGCGCAGTTGCCGACCAGCCTGGACCTGCGCGGCCTGTGCACCGGCAACCAAATCTGGTTGCTGGACCCGGTGGCCTGGCCCGACCCGCCAACGGACCGCGAACTGACCGATTTGATCCTGCACGAACTGGCGCACGCCCTGTGGAATCACAATGCGGCGCCGTCGCCCACCAGCGCGGCCGTCACGCCGCCCACCTGGTTTCGCGAAGGTTTTGCGGTGGTGGTCGCCGAAGGACCGCCGGCGTCGGTCCTGCGCCGAACCGTGGACGCGACGATTTTCGCGCAAGCCGCCTATGCCGACGATAGCGAAATCGTGGCGCTCGGACCTCAGGTGTACACCATCGCGGCGGTGGCGTTTGACGCCTGGGTGGCGCAGTTTGGCCGGCGCGGCTTGGGCGCGCTGTTTCGACAATTGCGGGCCGGCTGGTCGTTTGCGCGCGCGTTCGAAGAAGTCTGCATGCAGGCCGACCGCGCGTACATCGCGCAACTGACCGCCTCGCTTTCGAAAAACTAGACGAAAGTCGACCTGGTTCGCGCCGGACACCCGACGCGGTTCGGCAATCCGCGCCGCCGTTGGCCGACCTGTCGATTTGCGTTACGGTAGCCGCTCACGCCAGGGGGGCAGCATGGCCAACAACGACGACCCGCAACCACCGCCAGCGCCTGCCGTTTCTGCGGCCGGTCAGCGGCGGCGCGACAAGTTCTCCTCGACGCTGCTGCTCACGCCCGGCATGGTCGAGTTGCCGGCAGAAATGCTGGCGCGCCGCGTCTCGGCGGAATCGGCGGCACCGCCAGCGACCGCCGAGGTGGACGCCGCTGCCCGGGTCGCCCGCGAGCGCGAACGGCTGGACCTGGCCGACAAGCGCAAGGTCCACTGGCGGCGCTGGGGACCCTACGTCTCCGAGCGCCAGTGGGGCACGGTGCGCGAAGACTACTCAGCCGACGGCAACGCCTGGTCGTATTTGCCGTTTGATCACGCTCACCTGCGCGCTTACCGCTGGGGCGAAGACGGCATCGGCGGTCTGTGCGACAACCGCCAGCGGCTGTGCTGGGCGCTGGCACTGTGGAATGGCAAGGATCCCATCCTCAAAGAGCGCCTGTTTGGTCTGGCCGGCCCCGAAGGCAACCACGGCGAAGACCCCAAAGAGTTGTACTGGTACACCGACGCACTGCCCAGCCACTGCTACGGCAAGATGGTCTACAAGTACCCGTGCGAACGCTTTCCGTACGAACAGTTGCGCGCCGAGAACCGCCGGCTGTCCAAGCGCGATCCCGAGTTCGAACTGCAGCACACCGGCGTCTTGGACCACGGCTACTTTGACGTCGTCATCGAACACGCCAAGGCCGACGTCGAGGATGTGCTGTTGCGGGTCACGGTCACCAACCGTTCGCAAGTCGCCCGCACCCTGCATGTGTTGCCAACCGTGTGGTTTCGCAACACCTGGTCGTGGGACCACGCTGCGCCCAAGCCCGCGATCGCGGCGGCGGCCGACGGCGTGGACTTTGGTCGGTTGGACCTGCAGCACCCGACGCTCGGCCCGCGTTGGTACTACGCCCAAGACCACGGAAGTTGGCTGCTGACCGAAAACGAGAGCAACGGCGAGCGGCTGGGCTGGTGGCCGCAACGACAGCCGCGTGGGCACTACAAAGATGCGTTTGCCGACGCGGTGATCCACGGCGATGCCGCAGCATGCCACCCGGAGTGCGGCACCCAAGCAGCGTCGGGGCACCAACTGCACCTGGCGCCGGGCCAGACCCATGTGCTGCGCCTGCGCCTGCGCGACCAGCCGACCGAGGCACCGTTTGCGGACTTCGACGCGGTGATGACCGAGCGCATCGCCGATCTCGACGCTTTTTATGCCGCCACCGGATCGCCGGCGATGACCGCAGACGAGACGCGCGTGTTTCGCCAGGCGCTGGCCGGCCTGCTTTTTACCAAGCAGTACTATGGGTTTGACCTGCGACGCTGGTTGGACGGCGACCCGGCCCAGCCCAAACCGCCCGAGAGCCGCAGGCGCGGTCGCAACGCCCACTGGCAGCACCTGTACCACGACGACGTGCTGTCGATGCCCGACAAGTGGGAGTACCCGTGGTACGCGGCGTGGGACCTGGCGTTCCATTGCGTGCCGTTTGCGCTGGTCGACGCCAACTATGCCAAGCGGCAACTGCGCCTGATGTTGCGCGAGTGGTACATGCACCCCAACGGCCAGATTCCAGCCTACGAGTGGAACTTTGGCGACGTCAATCCACCGGTGCACGCGTGGGCGGCGTGGCGGGTCTACAAGATCGAGCAGCGCGCGACCGGCAAGGGCGACACCGACTTCTTGGAGAAGATTTTCCACAAGTTGCTCATCAACTTCACCTGGTGGGTCAACCGCAAGGACGCCGAGGGCAACAACGTCTTTGAAGGCGGCTTTTTGGGCCTGGACAACATTGGCGTGTTTGACCGCTCGGCGCCGCTGCCCAACGGCGGCCGTATCGAGCAAAGCGATGCGACCAGCTGGATGGCGATGTACTCGCTGAACTTGCTCGCGATTGCGCTGGAATTGGCGCGCGGCAACAAGGCCTACGAAGACGTCGCCAGCAAGTTCTTTGAGCACTTCATGTACATCGCCGACGCGATGCGCACCACCCACCTGTGGGACGACAAGGACGGCTTTTTCTATGACGTGCTGGCGCTGCCCGGCCACCAAAAGATGCCGATGCGGGTGCGCAGTATGGTCGGGCTCATCCCGCTGTTTGCGGTCGAGACCATCTCTGAGGCGGTGCTGGAGAAGTTGCCGCGCTTTCGGACCCGCCTGCAGTGGTTCTTGGACAACCGCCGCGATCTGCATCAGACGGTCAGCCAGATCGCCCAGATCAACGATCGCGGCTTGCGCCTGTTGAGCGTTCTGGACGAAGCGCGGTTGCGGCGGATCGCCCAGGTCATGCTCGACGAATCCGAGTTCTTGAGCCCCTACGGCGTGCGCAGCCTGTCGCGGGCCCACGCCGAGCGGCCCTATGTGCTGGTGCTCGACGGGTCGCGCCACGAGGTCCGCTACGACCCGGCCGAGTCGTCGACCGGCATGTTTGGCGGCAACAGCAACTGGCGCGGCCCGATCTGGTTTCCGGTCAACTTTCTGGTCATCGAAGCCTTGCAGCGGTTCCACTATTTCTACGGCGACCGCGTGCAGGTCGAGATGCCGACCGGCTCCGGGCACCTGGTCAGCTTGGGCGAGGCGGCGGCCGAGTTGGGTCGGCGCCTGGAGCACCTTTTCGTGCAAGATGACGCCGGTCGGCGCGCCTGCAACGGCGGCGACGAGCGCTTCGATTTTGACCCGCACTACAAGGACCTCGTGTTCTTCCACGAGTATTTTGACGGCGACACCGGCAAGGGCTTGGGCGCCAGCCACCAGACCGGTTGGACGGCGCTCGTGGCCAAGCTCTTGAAGCAGACCCAGCACTGACCCTGCGATCGCGGCGGTGCAGCCGTTTTTGCCGTGCAAAGTTGACAGAATGTGCGACCCGGCTAACGTCGCCGCCGCCCGGCGCGCTTTGCGCCTGCGGTGCCCTGCTTGATGTCTTCCAGTTTGCCGAATTCGTCGTCGCCACCGCTCTTGACGCCGTTCGATCGCGTGCGCGCGCTGCTCGCCCTTGCGACACAAAAGGCCTCTGCCGAGGGTGTTTTGCCCGCTGCGGTGGCTGCCGGCGACATCGCGCTTGAGCGCCCCAAAGAAGCCGGCCATGGAGACCTGGCCACCAATCTCGCGTTTTCGCTTGCCAAGACCGCGCGATCCAACCCGCGGGCCCTGGGCGAAAAGCTGGCCGCGCTGGTTCAGCAGGTCGACAGCGACGGCGCGATCGCAC
>CAXRHS010000086.1:0-10677 GCA_964230235.1 Myxococcota bacterium | reverse complement strand
GCGTTACGTCAGTTCGCACGACGTCTCGTGGATGGACCTATCCGGCAACGCCGACATCCACGGGCCGGGCGTCCGCATCCTCATCGAAGGCCAGCCCAACCGTTTTGCTGCTCCGGGTCGACCGTCGACCGCGTTCTCGCCAAAGGCATCTCGGATCGCACGGGTGATGCTCGCCGCCCCCGACCGCCGGTGGTTGCAGTCTGAACTGGTTCACGAAACGGGCCTGAGCGGCGGCTACGTAAGCAAGGTAGTGGGCCGCCTCGTGGAAGACGAACTCGTCGTGCTGCAACCTGCCGACGGGCGACTGGCTTTGCGTTCGCCGTCGACCGTGCTCGAAGCGTGGACGCAGGTCTACGACTTCGCCAAGCACAGCGTTGCGAAGTTCCACATGGTTGGACGTACCGGACCGGAAGTCCTTGCTGCCCTGGCGGGTCGTCTGCAAGGGGCGGGTGTCGACCATGCGGCGACCGGACTGGCGGCGGCGTGGCAGATTTCGCAGTTCGCCGACTTCCGCTTGACCACGCTTTTCATCGCCGAGCCGCTGCTGAACCCGGAGACGCTGGGCTTGCGGCCCGTCGAGCAGGGCGAAAACGTCTGGATCGTCGTGCCCAACGACGTGGGCGTCTTCTACGCAGCCAAGGACATCAACGGCGTCCGGTGCGTTCATGCCGTCCAAGCGTGTGTGGACCTCGCAGGGCAACCTGAACGTGCCAAAGAAGCCGCCGCCGAGCTGCGGAGCCACCACTTCGGCTGGAGTCAATGATGGACAAGCCGACCTCAAGCAGTGGCTACCCGATGGGGCTCGCCGTCGAAGCCCGGCGAATGTGCTTGTACGTTGCGACCTTGCTGGGTGACTTGAAGGACGACGTCGTCGTGGTTGGTGGCCTCGTGCCGTACCTCATCGTCGACCAAACCGTGGCCGTCGAATCGCATGTAGGCACGCGGGATCTCGACCTTGGGCTCGCCTTGTCCGTCTTGGACGAAGAGCGGTACCACGAGATCAGCGAACGGCTGCGACGCAACGGGTTCAAACCAGATGAGAACACAGCCGGTCGGACCACGCGACAGACATGGCGGCTTGGCACACATCGGGTGACCGTCGACTTCCTGATAGGCCAAGTCGACGCCAACCAGAAGCCTGGAACATTGCAGAGCCTTGAAGCCGACTTCGCGGCGATCGTTACCCGTGCCCTGCCAGTAGCCTTCGCCGACTTCATCGACGTGGTCATCGACGACCAGACGCCGATGGGGGAGCGGGCGTGTCGGACCGTGAAGGTGTGCGGCCCGGCGGCAGTCGTAGTGCTCAAGGCCCACGCCCTTCACAACCGGGGCGAGCCCAAGGACGCCTACGACTTGGTCTACGTCCTCAAGCACTTCGGCAACGGTGACTGCCGTGAAATTGCAGCACGATTTTCGGCGGTTGCCACGATGCCGTCTGCAGTAGAAGCGGTGGAGTTCTTGGCCGCTGATTTTGCCTCGCCCGAGCACCACGGTGCGTCGCGGGCTGCGGCGTTTCACGGCAGCGGCGGGGCTGACGCCCGGGCCGAGGCCTTTGGCTACGTCCAAGAGTTGCTGTCGCTCATTCGGACGGACGGCGTTCGTTCGTGACGGGCAGATGCGACTACCCCGCCGCCCGACCCGTCCACGCCAAACTGGCTAACTTTGGTTTTCCCGGCTCTCCCCGTTTTCATCCCCGTTCGGGGCCAATCGGGGCCACTTCGGGCAAGGATCGTGCAACTCCAAGGCCGCCCAACGCCACGAAATCACGTCGCGGAACGCAAGGACTACACATTGAACCGAAAATTGACCACATCCCCATCGCGCATCACATACTCTTTGCCTTCCATGCGCTTCTTGCCGGCTGCGGCCACCGCCGACTCGCTGCCGAGCCCAAAAAGATCCTGGCAGTCATAGATCTCGGCCTTGATAAAGCCGCGCTCAAAGTCGGTATGGATGACGCCGGCCGCCTGCGGCGCGGTCCACCCGCGGCGGATGGTCCATGCCCGCGCCTCTTTGACGCCAGCAGTGAAGTAGGTCTGCAGCCCGAGCAGTTCGAAGGCCACTTTGGCCAGGCGATCCAGACCGGATTCCGTCAGGCCCAGGGCGGTCAAGAACTCCGCGCGGTCGGCAGCCGTGTCCAACTCAGCGATTTCGGCCTCGGTCTTGCACGACAATTCGACCAGCGCCGCCCCCTCCGCCTGCGCCATCGCTTGCACCTTGGCAACGTAGGGATTGGGCGCTCCCGGGTCGGCCGTGTTGGCGACGTACAGCATCGGCTTGGCCGTCATCAACTGGTAGCCCTTGAGCAGCGGCTCTTCTTCTTTGGTCACCTCGACCGCCCGCGCAGGCTTGCCCTGGTCGAGCGCGGCGAACAAGCGCTCCAACAAGGCCAGTTCGGCCAGCGCAGCCTTGTCGCCGGTGCGAGCCAGTTTCTGGCTCTTTTGCAGGCGGCGGTCCACCTGATCCAAGTCCGCCAGCGCCAGTTCGGTGTTGATGACCGCCGCGTCGCGCACCGGATCCACCGATCCATCGACATGCACGACGTCGCCATCGTCAAAGCAGCGCAAGACGTGGGCAATGGCATCGGTCTCGCGGATGTTGGCCAGAAACTTGTTGCCCAGCCCTTCACCCTTGCTCGCGCCTTTGACCAGACCCGCGATGTCGACAAACTCCATGGTGGCGTACAGGATGGTGTTGGTGCCGACGATGCCGGCGATGCGGTCCAGGCGGGCATCGCGCACCGGCACGACACCGACGTTGGGCTCGATCGTGCAGAACGGGTAATTGGCGGCTTGCGCGCCCGCATTGGTCAGGGCATTGAAAAGGGTCGACTTGCCGACATTGGGCAGTCCGACGATTCCACAAGAAAGTCCCACGGTTACTCCGATACCCGCCGGCGGCGAGGGGCGAGATTTCAACACTTTGGCGACGCGGGGGCAACACCGGCACAGCGGGACAACCGCCACCGGCAGAGAATTTACCAAGGCATTTCAACGATCTGAACAAAGCCCCCCATGCTGCATGCCGTGATTTCGACAAAACCGCCGTTTCGGGTTTGACTACCGGTGGTGCGGGGCGCGGAGCGGGCATGGTGCATGGGCCAAAAAGTTGGCGGGTTTGGGCGGCGATCGCGTGCACGTCGGCCGCTTGCGGCGGTTCGCCTGCGGCTGCGACGCCGTCGCCCGGTTCCGACCCGCCCAAACGGTGCCTGCTGCTGACCACCAACGACAGCGAGGCGCACTTCGACGGTCCCAAGGCGCCGACCCCGACCGGCGACGGCTCCATGGGCTCGGTGGCGCGGGTGGCGGCGCACAAGCAGGCGATGCTGCAGCAGCGACCTGACGGCGTGCTGCTGGTAGAAGGCGGCGACGTGCTGCAAGGCCGCTTCATGGAGCGCGCCGACGGCAACCGCGCCGAAGCCGCGCGACTGGCGTGGCAAGTCTACGATGCCGCCGGCTACGACTTTGGCACGCTCGGCAACCACGAGTTCGACGCCGGTCCTCAGGTGGTGCGCCATGCGCTCAAGGGCCTCAAACGCTACCGCATCTTGACCGCCAACCTGGATGCCGACGGCACCTCGCTCGACCCGCGCGAGCCGGGCTGGCCCGATGGGCTGTACGGCAAGTGGGCGATTGCGAACTGCGGCGGCATCCGCGTCGGCCTGTTTGGGCTGCTGACGCCGACCACGCGCACGATCAGCCAGATCGGCGACGTGCGCTTTGGCGACGACCCGGTCAACGCACCAGCACGGACGGCGGTGGCGGCGTTGCGGGCCCAGGGCGCGCAATTGGTGGTGGCGCTGACCCACCTGGGCTTGCAGGAAGACATTGCGTTGGCCAAGGACGTGACCGGCATCGATGCCATCGTCGGCGGCCATTCGCACACGCCGATGCCGAAACACAAGGTCGTCAACGGTACCTGGATTACCCAAGCGGGCAGTCGCTTTGCGTTCGTGGGCGAACTGGACCTGCAACTGGCGGCCGGCGGCCAGGGCTTGGACGTCGCAGGTACCGCGTGGCGGTTGCGGCCGGTGGACGACCGCCTGCCGGCGGATCCCGCGGTCGAAGCGCGCATCGCCCACCTGCGGACGCACCTGGTTGCCGAGGTGGTGGTCGGCCAGCGCCAGCAGGCCTGGGATCTGACCAATCCGCGCGGCGCGTACGGCCAGAAGGCGGCGCGGATGGCGATGCGGGTGGCGCAAAAGGCGCTGCCTCAGTTGGAAAAATCGGCGCCGGTCGTGGGCGGCTTGCTCAACACCGGCGGTTTTCGCAGCCACACGGTCTACCCGGTCGGACCGGTGACCAACCTCGACCTGCACGCGATCCACCCGTTTCGCAACCGGCTGGTGGTGGTGACGCTGACCGGCCAGGGCCTGCGCGACACCTTGGAGCACGGCTGCGCCCCCGGCAGCGACGGCCACGGCCAGGGCCTGGTGCTGTGGGGCCTGACCATGCAGTGCGACCGCAACAAGCCGGCGCAAACCTACCGCGAAGTGGACGGCAAACCCGTGGAGATCGTGCGCCGAGGAGAGCGGTTGGTGGCCGCAACCGTCGGCGGCCAGCCGATCGACCTGAACCGCCGCTACACCATCGCCACCCTGGACTACTTGGCCAAGGGCGGCAGCGGCTACTTACCACTCAAGGTCGGCGATCGCCGCTGCCTGGATGGCAGCCCCTTCGGCGTGGAACCGGCATGCACGTCGCCGCTTTTCAGCGACGCACTCGAAGGCGCAGTGCGCGCCGGCTGGTTCGACGATCCCCTTTAGGGCCCGTGTAGAATCGATTCGATTTTCTACGTTGGCCCAACGCTTGCTTGGTGGGTCGCAAGCTCGCGACTTTGCAAGTCGACTCGCCGCTCCGCTCCGCGCACGTGTCGATTGACTTGTTCTTTTACAGGCCCTTACACGGCCTCTTCGGTCCAGATGGGTCAGTCGACCGGTGGCGCCGATCGGCCGCGCCAGGCCCACACCGAAGCCACCGCCAGCGCCAGCGCCGACACCAGCGCACCCCAGGCGACGGCGCGCGGCTGATAGCGGAACGCGACCTCGACTTCGCCCGCCGGCACCTGGACCGCCCGCCCCACGCCGTTGGCGGGTGCGATGGCCGCCTGCCGACCATTGACCGTGGCGCGCCAGCCGGGGTACGGCAGGTCACTGAGCACCAACCACCCGGACCACGGCAATGCCGCCCGCACCGTCACCTCCGCCGCATCGTCGACCAGCCAGGTAACCGGTGCGACGGCCGCGCTCGGGCATGCTGGCAGATCGCCGGAGAATTCGACCCATGCGGCGGGACCGGGCGCGCGGGCGACCTCGTCCAAGGCTTCAATTGGCCCTGGGACAGGGCGGGCGCACGACACCGCGAACGCGCGCGGCCACGGCGCGGGCGTCGCAAAAGTCGCGGCGCCGTCGACTGCGTCGGTTGCGCGCAGGTTTGGGCCCGCTGCGACCGGCTGGTCGGCGACGGCGCTGCGGACAGCGAGCGCATCCCACAACGGCGACCACCGCGCCGCCCGCCCCGGCCAGATCGCGAACATCTTGGGCCACGGCCCGCGGGCGGTGCCCAGCGTCAGGGCCTTTTGCAGCACCGCCGTGCGCCAGGTGGCAAACGGTTCGTAGGCCCCCAACTGGCGAACGCCGGTCGCCATCCCGGTGTTCCACTGGCGGTGCGCCAGCGACACCACGCGATCGTGCGGGTGCATGGCAGCGGCGCGCGCCCCTGCGGCGACGACCGGCGACGCCAACGGCGATGGCGCGGTGTCCAGGGCAGCAAGCGATACCGTCAGCAGGGCAGCCATGGCGGCCGCCACCGCCAGATGTGGTGCGCGCGGACCATTGGGCCGTGGCCACAGCGCGGCAGCCGCGCCGACCGAGCACGCCGCACAGACCCAGGCCAGCGGCGTCGCAGGGCCGATCAGCAGCGCGATCACCGCCAGCCCGAGCGCGCCTACACTGGCAGGGCGCCAATCCAGCCCGGGCTGAAACGCAGCGGCAGCGCTGGCGGCGGCCAACCCCACGCACCAGGTCGAGCCCAGCGCCATGCGCGCCGGCACCCGCAGCAGATCGACGCCGGGCAGCGTGGCCTGCAGCGTCGCGCCGAGCGGGCCGGCCAGGGCAAACAAGGCCAGCGCCGCAAGCCACAACGGTGCAACGGTGCGCCGCGACCGCGCGACCGCCACACCGACCAGCGCCAACGCAAGCGCGGGAGCGCCGACCCAGGCGTCAAATTCCCACGGGTCGCGGGCACCGACCAGACGCGGCCAGTCTGGCACCAACAGCGACGGCAGATACGTCCACTGCCACTGATAACCCTGTGCGAACGTCGCCATCGGCAGGCGGGCGCGCGCCGACTCGGCGGTCAGTTCGAGCGCCGGCAGCACCTGCACGGCTGCCAAGGCAGCGCCCACACAGAGGCCCGCGGCGATCGCAACCAGCGCCTGCCAACGCCTGGTGTGCCACAAGGCCGCGGCCCACAGCGCGGCTGCCCCCGCCAGCCCAAACGGCGCCAGCTGCGGCCCGCCCGCCAGGATCGCCAGCCCCAGGCACCCGGCGATCGCGACGCCGGCGCGCGGCCGACCCCGGCAAGCGTCCAAGCCGGCCGCCGCGACGCCGATGAGCCAGGGCAGCGCCTGCGCGAACTGGATGTGCCCGGCGTGGGTGTGCGCCGACCAGAACCCCGACAGCGCCATCGCGGGCGCCGCCAGCGCCACCGCCAGCCCGGACACCGGCAGCCCGTTCGCCGCCAGCCACGCGCGCACCAGCCAGCGCGCAGTCCACAGCCCGATCAGCGCATGCAAGACCAACGAGAGCTTGATGTAGGCCGCAGCGCCCACCAGCGGCAGCAGCAGCAACTGTGGTGGATAAGCCACACCCCACTGCGCGCCGGCCAGTTCCGGATGGCCGGTCAACAGGTACGGGTTCCACAGCGGCAGTTGCCCGGCACGCAGCGCGTTGGCCTGAAAGGCATAGTGCGGCAGCACCAGCGACAGGGCATCGCTGCCTGCGCCGGCAAAAACCGCGTCGCCCACCAGCAGCGGCAACGCCAGCGCCAGCGCGGCAACGCCGGTCAGCAGGGCATACGCGCGCGGTTCAGTCCAAGGCATGGGCGTGGGCGACGCCAGACGGCGCGGCCGCCACAGTAGCACCGCAAAGGGCCTGGCGAGAACGGCGCAACGCGGATTGCAGTGGCCGCAGGGGTGCTGCAGCCTGCCTGCAGCCCGATTGGGTCATCCGAGCTTGGGCAGAATCAGCGACGCCAAGCCGGCCACGTAGACGGCCGTCGTCAGCACCATCGCCCACCGGTTGACGCGCATCGCCATCTCCGGCTTGCCATCGTCGAAAAGATGCGTGGTCTTGACCACCACCGCGATGCCGGCCATCACGTACAAGTAGGTGGCGATGTAGACCTTGTCGACCAGCACAAGGTAGGCGATGTCGGGCAGGTCCTGGTTGAGCGTCATCTGCAATGCGACGACGGTCAAAAGCGACGTGATGCCCAGCTCGACCCGGCTGTCGACGTAGCTCGCGCGGAACAGGAACATCATGGCCGCGCACAGCATCACGCACAGCACGGGCAGCAACATCTTGACCAGGTGCGGCAGTTGCGGCCGAAAGATGGGCAGTTCGATGCGCGCCCGCGAGAACTCCAGGTGCTTGCCGCCGCGCGGATCGCCAAAGTTGGTGGCGTACTTGCGGGTCGAAATCGAGAACTTTGGCTTGCCGAGGGCAAAACCGGGCAGCACGATGTTGGGGTTGATCTCGATCGCCGGCGCGTCCGCGACGTAGGTCATCTGGGTGGCGTCGAGGTTCTTGTCCTCGAACTCGATGAAAAGCGTTTGCTTGTCGAGGGGGTAATCGTCCAGCGGCAGCTTGCAGGAGAACCGACCCTGGGCGCGAACCACCTGATAGCGCTCGCCCGACTCGAGTTCTTCCGGCTCTTCGTTGTCGTTGTTGCGCACGTGGCCCCACAACTCGGCCGGATTGGCGAACTCCATCGCGGTCGCGGGGTCAAAGTCTTTGTGCTTCCAGCGGAACCACAGGTACACATCGGCCGCGTAGCTGTGGGTCTTGAGGTCAAGGCTTTGGATGTCGTTGAGGTAGGCGCCGACGATGACCTTTTCGCCGACGATCGGCGCCTTGGGCTTGTCTTCTTTCTCTTCCGCCTTGTCACCCTTTTCGGCCGCCTTGTCGCCCTTGGCTTCTGGATTGTCGCCCTTTTCTGCTGGGGCCGCCGGTTGCTGCGCCGGGTCGGTCTTGGCGTCCGCCGAGGCCGGCGGGCTGGTCGGACTAGCGGGGTCCGCGACTGGCGCGGCCGGTGCTGCAGCAGCGGGTGCCGGCTGGGCCTGGGTGCTACCGGCGTGCCACTGCACCGCCAAAGCCAGCGCGGGCAGGATCGCGAGCCTGGCCCAGCGCCCGAGGCGCGCGCGGCGGGTGCGCCGGCTGCATGGTTCGCTCAGCTCGCGGGGTTCGGGCGGGTCGGACATGGCCACCTCCTGGGTCAGCTTGACGGCAACGCTGCGGCGGTGTCTTGTTGTTTTTCCTGCGTTTTCCGTGGGCGCAGTGCGCCCAAACTTGGCGTGAGGGCGGAAGTATCCGCGCAATGGCCGCGGGCCGTAAAGCCCCCACCGCCCTTGCCGGATCGGGCGTTTTCCGCTACACCGCGCGCCCGCCTGCGCCACCTGGCGCGCGGGCCCGGAGGCGACTGGTGTCAGAGGCATCCTTTGTTCAGATCGATGGAAAGACACGCTATTTTGACCCGTGGCTGCGCGACACCCACTTGACCTACACGGTTACCCGCCGCATCGAGTCGTTTGAGACGCCATTTCAGACCATCGACGTGTTTGAAGCCGAGGGCTGGGGCACCGTGCTGGCGCTGGGCGGCGTGACCAACGTGACCGATCGCGACGAGTCCGGCTACCACGAGATGTTGGCCCACCCGGCGCTGCTCGCGCACCCGAACCCCAAGCGGGTGCTGATTATCGGCGGCGGCGATGGCGGCACCTTGCGCGAAGTGCTGCGCCACCCGCAGGTCGAGCGCGCGGTGCTGGTCGACATCGACGGCGAGGTCATTCGCTGCGCCCGCCAATATTTTGCGCAGTGCGCCGTGGCCTTGGATGATCCACGCGCCGAGGTCATCGTCGGCGACGGGCTGGCCTACGTCGAAGACGCCGCTGCGGCGGGCGGTCAGTTCGATGTGATTCTGGTCGACTCCACCGATCCGGTCGACGCAGCGGTGGAGCTTTTCACCGAGAAATTCTACCGCCACTGCGCGACGTTGCTCGGCGACCGCGGCATCCTGGTGCCGCAGAGCGACTCGCCGACCTTCTACCTGGACCGCGTCGCCCACGTGGTGCAGACGCTGCGCGGCATCTTTGCACACACCCGGCTGTACCTGGGCCAGGTAACGGCCTACCCCGGCGGGGTGTGGGCCTACACGGCGGCCAGCAACGGCATCGACGTCGGCCAGGCCATCGACCTCGCCGGCGCGCGGGTGCGCGCGCTCGAACCGCAGTTGCGCTACGCCAATGGCGCGTTCATCGCCGGCACCTTCGCGCTGCCGACCTATATCCAGCGGCGCTTGGACGGCGCGTCACCAACCAGCCTGCCAACGCTCGCCGATGACCCAGCGGGGTTTTCGGTCTAGGACAACCTCATGGACACGGCCTCGCAACTACTGGCCAAGGGCGGCACCTGGCACTTGATCGGTGCCGGCGGCATCGGCGTCTCGGGCATCGGTCGCCTTTTGCAGGCCCGCGGGCTGCGCGTCCAGGGCAGCGATGTCCGCGAGTCGCAGATCACCCGCGCCTTGCGCGCAGAGGGCATCGCCGTCGCCATTGGCCACCGCGCCGACAACCTGGACGGCGCCGACGTGGTGGTGCTGTCCACGGCCATCCCGCAAGGAAACCCAGAGCTTGTCGCCGCGCAGGCGCGCGGGCTGACCATCTTGCACCGGTCGCAGGCGCTGGGTGCCCTGGTCGGCGAAACGCGGTCGGTCGGCATCATCGGCACCCACGGCAAGGGGACGGTGTCGGGCGCGATCGCCTGGATGTTGGACAACGCAGGCTGGCGGCCGGGCTTTGTCATCGGCGGGCTGGTGCAGGACTTTGCCACCAATGCGCGGCCGGGCGTCGCGGTCCCGGCCGACCAGCCGCACGCGGGCCAGACCTGGCTGGTGGCCGAAGTGGACGAAAGCGACGGCTCGCTCGTCAACAGCCAGCCGGTTGTCGCAGTGCTCAACAACTTGGAACTCGACCACCTGCACTACTACCCCGAGTGGCCCAAACTCGAAGCCGCCGTGCTGCAGTACTTTGAGGCCAACCCGCGCTTGCAGGTGGCGGTCGTCAACAGCGACGACGCGGGCTGCGCCAAGATCCTGGCCAGGCTGCGTTTGCCGGTCCAGGCGCAGCTCGTGACCTTTGGCTTTGAAGGCGAGCCGACCGTGCGCGGTCGCAACCTGCACAACCGGCGCATGACCGGCCGGTTCGATGTCGAAGTGCGCGGCGACGATGGCGCCTACACGCCGCTTGGGTCGATCGAGATCGGGCTACCCGGCAAGTACAACGCCAGCAACCTGTTGGGCGCGGTGGCGACCGCGTGGTCGCAGGGCGCGCCGTGGCCGGCGATCGTGCAGGCTGCGCGCAGGTACCGAGGCCTGGAAAACCGCTTCACGCTGGTCGACG
>CAXRHS010000085.1:0-11128 GCA_964230235.1 Myxococcota bacterium | reverse complement strand
TGGACCCCGCGCTCGCGACCCGGGCCGCTGCCAACGAAGTTGCCTGGACAGCGCGCACGTTTGCCGCCCCAGACATCGATGGTGCGTGGTTCGTGGTCGCCGCGACCGGCAATCCGGTCACCGACGCGGCGGTGTTTGCGGCCTGCGAGTCCGCGCGGGTGTGGTGCAACGCCGTCGACTTGACCGTGGCGTGCAGCGCGTATTGGATGGCGCAACGCCACGCGGGCGCGGCGGTGCTGGCGGCGGGCACGGGCGGTGCCGCGCCGGGCCTGGCGGGCCGGATCGCCGACGAGGCGCTGGCCGGCTTGCCCGCCCAATTGCCGCAATTGGTGGACCACTACGCGCAGGCGCGCGCCGCGGTGCTGGCGGCGGTGCCCGGCGAGGGTCCACAAGCACAGGTGCGCGGCCAGGCCTTGCGGCGGCTGGCGCGCCAGCCGTGGCCGACGCTGGGCGCCGACCCGGCGCAACTGGCCGCTGCCGTCCAGTCCGAGATTGCCGCGGCGCTTGAAGGGTCGGACGGCCCGGGCGGCGACGGCGAGCCCGGCGCGGCTTGACACCGCGGGCAGCGATCCCGACCATGCCCGGGCGCCGCCGCGGCGTCGCGGAGACCCCCTTGCCGTTGATGCGATGGACAACGCCCGCCTGGCGAACGACTGCATGGGTTGCTGCTGCGCGGTTGCTCGCCGCCTGTGGCGACGACGCGGGCCCGCAACCGACGCTGTCGCGCGGTGCGGCTGGCAGCGACATCGCTGCGCTGCGCCTGGCCGATGCCGCGACGGCGGCCGATGGCGCGGCATCGGCAGAGGCGGACGCCGCTTCGCCAATCGACGTGTCGCCACAGCCAATCGACCCGGACAGCGCGGTCGGGTCCAACGACCTGGGCGCTGCAGATGCCGGGGTGGCTGTCGACGCGGGCCTGGACGCCACCACACCGCCCACCGACGCTGTGCTTGTGACGGACCTGCTGTCGCCCCCGGATGTGCCGCTCCTGCCGGATGTGTCACCGCCGCCCCCGGACCTGCCGCCGCCCCCGCCGGATGTGCCGCCCCCGCCACCGGACGTGCCACCGCCGCCGCCCGATGTTCCGCCGCCCCCACCGGATGTTCCGCCGCCGCCCAAGGACACCACGGCGACCCCCAAGTGTGGCGACGGCAAGTGCGACCCGGGCGAGTCGACCGCCAACTGTGCGACCGATTGCCCGGGCGGCGGGTCGGGCACCTGGACTTGCGGCGACAAGAAATGCGACATCGGCGAGCAGTTCTACTGCGAGGGCGACTGCCCGGGCCCGGTGTGCGGCGACGGTAAGTGCCAATGGCCGGAAAACAAAGACAACTGCGCCAAAGATTGCAAAGGCGGCGGTCTGTGGGTGTGCGGCGACGGCAAGTGTGACATCGGCGAGCAGTTCTACTGCAACCAGGACTGCCAGCCGGCGCCGATGACCTGCCTGCAGAGCAAGTGCGGCAAAGACTGGCAGACCTGTGCTGCCAAGCCCGGCTGCGACAAGGTCGTGCAGTGCGCGGTCAACTGCAACGGGTCGTGGTCGTGCAGCCAGAACTGCCTGCCCGGCGGCGCCGCCAACAACAAGGAAGCGGTGACCCTGCTGGTGTGCGGGCAGACGCAAGGGTGTTTGTAAGCCATCCCAAAGTGTCTGACGCGGCAACCGGCGCTCTGTGGTCCGGTTGCGGGCATGTTCTGGCGCCATTTGCGGGCTAGCGGTGCCGTCGTTTGACTGCGGTCACGTCCGTTCGCCCCCTTCCCGCCCGGCCGCAATCCGTGCTACACCCTGGGGCGGCGCCGGCATTTCCCCCAACTGCCAGCCGGCATCGGGACGCGCGTTGGAAGTCCGCTACAAGATCGTGGCCGGCGCGGTGGCCTTGGGCGTCGTCGCCACTGGCGTGGCGCTGTGGCACACCAACACCCCGCCGGCCGTCGCTGACGTTGCGGCCCCGCCGCGACCGCCAGCGGAGGCGCCGGCCGCCGGCCCGGACGCCGCACCGGCCCCCAGCGCCGAAACGCGCTTGCCTGGGGTATGGGTAGACCAGACGCCACCGCAGGCACCGGCCAACGGGCCGCTGGTCATAGGCTTGCACGGTCGCGGCGACACGCCCGGCAATTTTGGCCAGGTCGCCCCCAAGCTGGCGCCGCGGCTGGCGTGGCGGTTGATCGAGGCGCCGCTGCCGTGGCGCGAGAACACCCAGTGGTTCCGCATGGATGCGGCCGACGGCGGCAAGGCCGATCTGCAAGCTGCGCAAAACCTGGTGGCCGCCCATGTGCAGAGCGCGCGCGGTCGCAAGGTCGGCCTGGTCGGTTTCTCGCAAGGCTGCTTTGTGGCTGCGCATTTCGCGGCGACGCATCCGCAAGACGTGGCCGCGGTGCTGTGCATCGGCGGTGGCCTGGTCTATTCGCCCGAAGTGCCAGCGACCACCGCCAAGCCCGCGATCCTTTTCGTCCACGGCCTGGAAGACACGGTGATTCCGCCGGCGCGCTCCCGCAACGCCAAGCAAGTATTGGAAAATCTAGGGCTGCCGTGCGAACTGCTGGAGCACGGCGAGGCGCACGTCATCCCCGAGGCCGAGTTGGGCCGACTGCGGGCGTGGCTGGAGTCCAAGCTGGCACAGTGACCGTTGCGCCCATGCACATTCTGGTCGTCTCGCAGTTTTTTGCCCCCGAGATGGGCGCGCCCGCCGCACGCTTTGGCGATCTCGGCCGGCAATTCGTGGCCGCCGGTCACCGCGTGACCGTGCTGACCACCTTTCCCAATTTTCCGCAGGGCAAGATCTACGCCGGCCACCGCCAGGCGATCGCCGCGCGCCAGGTCGTAGACGGCATCGAGGTCTTGCGAACGCCGGTGCTGGCGGTGGGCGGCCACAGCCCGCTGCGCAAGGCCGCGCTCTACGCCAGTTTTGCCGGCAGCGCACTATTGCAAGGCGGCTTGCGGGCGCTGCGGCCCGACGTGGTCATCGGCACCACGCCGCCGCCCACCGTGGCCTATGCGTCTTTGGCGCTCGCGCGCCGGTTTGGCGTGCCGCATGTCGTCGACATCCGCGATATCTGGCCAGAAGCCGTGGTCAACGCTGGTCGCGTCCAGGCCGGCCGCGCGGTCCAGGCGCTCGAAGGCCTCAACGCCGTGGTGTTGCGGCAATCGGCGGCGGTCACGACCGTCAGCGAAGGCAAGCGCACGCGGCTGTTGGAGTTGGGTGCCCGGCCCGGCACGGTGCATGTGCTGCCCAACGGCGCGGATCTGGACCAGTTTGACCGCTGGGCGGCCGAACACCAGGCCGCTGCGCGCGCTTTTTTGGTCGGCTTGGGGCTCGACTTGGACCGGCCGATCGCGCTGTACGCCGGCGTGTTCAACCCGCCGCAAGGCCTGGATGGTCTGCTCGACGTGGCGGCCCGCCGCCAGGCGCGCGGCGGCGATCGCTTGCAGTTTGCCCTGGTCGGCGATGGCGCACTGCGTGCGCACTTGCAGGATCGCGTCACCCAGCAAGGTCTGACCCAGGTCAAGATCGGCGGCCCGGTGGACCGCACCTTGATTCCGGCCTTGTACGCGCTGGCGACGGCGACGGTGGTGATTCTGCGCCCGCGCAAAGACACCCACACCGTGCCGAGCAAGATCTACGAGGCGATGGCCGCCGGTCGCCCTGTGGTGCTGTCGGCCGATGGCGAAGTGCAAGCCATCGCCCAGGCCGCCGGCTGTGGCCCGGTGGGCAACGCCGGCGATCTGGATGCCTTGGACAGCAACCTGTCGCTGGTGTTGGCAGACCCAGGGGCGGCGCAGGCCATGGGCCACAGCGGGCGGATCTACGCGCGAAAGTATAACGACCGCGCGGTCTTGGCTGCGCGATACCTGGACCTGCTGGCCGCGGCAAGGGTCGGCGGCCGGTGAGCGAGCTCGACCGCTGGTGGCAGACGCTGGCGCCGCTGCCGGCTGCCATGCACGGTCACCGCCTGCTGCACGTGGCCCGCCGTCGGCTGCAAGGGCCGTGGCTGCCCGCCTGGATCGCGCGCTGTCAGCGGATCGGCCACGCGCGGGCGTTTGGCGTTCGGCGGGGCGCGCTGGCGCAACTGGGCCGGGCGCTGGCCGCCGCACCGCAACCGCCGGTGCCGACGGGCGAACTCGACCTGGCAGGCTGGCAAGTGGCGTTGCCGATGCGCGATTGGCGCCTGCTCGGCGCCCGCCCTTTGCAGGTGTATACCGCACACTACTTGGACTGGGCGGAGTGCCTGGCCGCCGCGGCTGCGCGCGATCCCACCGGCCCGTGCGCGCGCTGGCTGTCGGACAGCCTTGCCGCGTGGGCCAGCCAAGCCGGTCAGGCGCCCAAAGCCTGGGAGCCTTACGTGCGCGCCAGGCGGGTGCTGGCGTGCCTGCGGGCAGCGGCGCGGCTGCCGGACCACCCGGTGCAGCCGTCGCTGCTGGCGATTGCGGCGGCCGCGGCGGTAGATCTGGACCTGCTGGTCGAAGGGCACCTGCGCGGCAACCACTTGCTCGCCGACTGGCTCGGCCTCGCCGCCGCCGAGGCGGCCTTTGGCGGCGATGGGCGTGCCGCGCAAGGTCTTTTGGCCCAGTGGGACCGCCAGACGGCCGCCGATGGCGCCCACGGCGAGTCTAGTGCCATGTACCACGCGCAACTGGCCGAGGATCTGCTGACCGTTTTGGCACTTGGAGACCCGGACGGGCCGATTGCTGTGCGGGCGCGGCGCGCGATCGGCTGGCTGGCCGCCGTTCGACATCCCGATGGCCGCGTGCCGGCCTTTGGCGACAGCGACCCCGACGCCGTCGACGCGCTGCCGCTTGTGCAAGCGGCGCTGCAAACCGCTGCGCCCACGGCGACCGACCCCGCCGCTAGTGCTTGGACCGCGCGCGGGCCGGCTGGGCAGTTGGCGGTGGTCCACACCGCGCCAGTGGCGTGCGCTGAACAGCCCGGCCACGCCCATGACGACGCCCTGGCGGTCGAGTGGTCGCACGGCGGTGTCCGCGTGCTGGCCGACGCGGGCCTAGGCGGCTACGAAGGTGACCCGAACCGCGCGCTGAACCGCAGCGCCGCCAGCCACAGCACGGTCCAGGTGCCGGGCCGACCGGGGCTGGATCTGTGGGGCGCATTTCGGGTTGGCGCTCGCGGTCAGGTGGCGGTGGCGGGCGCGGGCGCAACCGGCGGCTGGCAATGGGTGGTGGCGACGTTTACCTGGCCAGACGGGCGCTTGCGGCACCGGCGTCTGGTCGCGCTCGGGCCGGCCGGGCAACTGGCGATCTGCGATGCCCTGCAAGGGGCCGATGCCGGCGCAGTGGCGGCGATCGGGCGGCTGATTGCCGCGCCCGGTGTTGACCTGGACGCATCCAGCGCGCGGTTGGCCGATGGCCGCACGCTGGCGCTGCACGCCACAGTCGCTGTTCAAGTGGCAGACGGCCTGCGCTTTGCGCGCCGTGCCGCGGTCGGCTCCGGCCCCCAGTGGCGCTATTTGGTCGGGCCCGAGCCCGTCTGGCTGTGCCTGGGCGGCGAGTCCGGCGACCTTGAGGCTGCGCAAGGCGCCTTGGGTCCGGTGTGGGCCGCGGCGGCCCGCTGAAGGCGTAGCCTGGTCAAATCGGCAGCTTGTGCACCGCGATCTGCGGAGCGCCTGCCGAGACAACGACGCGCAAAAGCGCAAACTGCCCGCTGTGCTGTCGGCACACCACCACCGCGCCCTCGCTGACCGCGCCAATGTGCAGCACCCGTTGCACGCCCGGCAGCGCGATCGGCTCGTCGGCGCGCAGCGTCTTGGCATTGACGCCGAGCAGCAGCGCGTCGGCGCCCTCGCCGTCCAGCGGCAGCGCCGCGAACCACAGCCGGCCCGCCGTGCGGTCGAGCGTCCACGCCCGGTCGACGGTCAGACGCTGGGTCGGAAAGAACCGCCTGCGCAGCTCGTGGGAGCAGAACTGCACCCGATCGCCGCGCAGCACCAGCAGCGACGGCGCGTCGCTCGCCTGGTCGGGGTTGAACGGGTCGACGACCGTAAAGCTGGCATAGACGCGGTCCTCTTGCGGCCAGCCGAACGCGCGCTGCACGCCCCAGATGTCCAGGTCGTGCGAGATCGCCTGGGTGTCGAAGCTGCGAATGGGGTTGCCCTTGCTGTCCAGCACCGCCAGCGCGAAGGCGCCGCGCTGCCGAGCCGCGACCTGGGTGGTGGCGATCGCCTGGCCCGGCCAGCCGGCGATCTCGGTCAGCGACGCCAGGGTGGGCGCGGTGCGGCGGTGGCCGACCGGCTCCAATGTTTCGGGATCCAGCTGGAGCAGGTGGGTCTGGCCCGGGCGCTGGCTATGCGCGGTCAGCACCAGCACCGATGACGCGGCCGGATCGATCGCCGCGCCCACCAGCCGGTCGTCGCCCCGCAACGCCGGCGCAAACGGGCAAGCAGCCACCGCCAGCGGCGCGTCGGGCGCCGCGTGATCGATGGCGACCAGCGCTGCCTGGCTCACCCCAATCAGGCGCGTGCGCATCGACCCATCGGCCGCGCGCACCCCGGCCAGGCGGGCGTGGCCGGCGTGGGTCACCGCCACTTCGCTCGGCAGCGCAAAGGGCTGCAGGCCCATGCCGGGCAGCACCACCGACAGCCACATGTCGCCTTGCACCAGCGTCAAGCGGTCGGCGGCCACCGCGGCGCAGAAAGGCTTTTGTGGATCAAGATTTTGCAGTCCGGGCGGCATGCCGCGCGCGGTCAGCTGAGGACCCGCCTGCTGCGACCACGCTTGCTGCAGCGGCGCCAGGCGGTCGGCCGGCAGCAGGTGGCGCAGTTCGCCCAGCGCCGTGCGCGCGGCAAACCACGCCCGCTCGGCCAGGGCGCGCTCAAAGGATTCGCACAGGCCGGCAACGCGCTGGGCGTGTTGGCGGGCCGCCTGCAGTTCGTTGCGCAGGCCGCGCAAGACTCCGGTCGCGGCGCCTTTTTCGGCCGTCCAGGCTTGCAGCACCGCGCCCGCGTCGTCCCACAGGCCCTGGTCGATGTGGTCGCGGACCAACTGCGCAAACGCCGCTTCTTCGGCCTGGCGGTCGCGATCGGCCTGTGCCTGCACCGCCGCGCGCGCGGCCTTTACGGTCGGTGCCGCCGTCCAAGCGGCCGGCATGCGGTCGAGCAAACCCGCCAGCACTGCGGGGTCGGCGTGGGCGGCCACCGCCGCGCGCAGGTCGGCCAGTGCAGCCAGCGCCGGCAAGCGGCTGGCAAGCGGCGTCGCCGTGTCGGCCGTGTGGGCCTCGCAGGCGGCGTGCCCAAGCGGCAGGTTGGGGTCTGCGGCGGGCAGCGGACCCGGCGCGCGCGCACCGTGGGTGGTCAGCCACTGGGCCAGCGCCGCCAACGCCAGATCGCGGTCCGGGTCGCGGCAGCGCGCACCCAGCCGATCGCGGTCGCGTTGCGCGACCAGACCGGCGACATGACCGAGCCAGCGCTTGTCTGCCTCGGTGGCGTGCTGGCTCTGCGCCAATTGTGCCGCCGCGCTGTGGGCGGCCTGCAGTTCGCCGCTGTCCAATGCCGATTCGACCCGGGCGCGCAGGGCGGCGTCGGCGTCGAGCGCCGCCAGCACCTCGATCTTGCCACACAGCGACTGGTACAGCGGGTGGTCCCGCCAGTCCGCCGCCAGGCGCGCGATCCACTGGCGGCCTTGCGCCACGTCTTTGCCGGCGACTGCGTCGGCCAGCGGTTGCAGCGCCGTTTGCGCGGCGGCATGTCGGGTCGCGCGCAACCGCGCCAGGAGCGCCATGCCCTCGGGGGGCAAGTTCGCGGCGTGGGCCTGCAATAGCGCCAGCGCGCGGTCGTCGTCGCCTGTGGCAGCCCAGCGCCCTGCGGTCCGCGCCAATGCACCGCCATCGCCACCCACCACCAGCGCGGCGTCAATTTCCGCCGCCCGCGCGTGTCCCACTTGCGCCGCTGCCGCGCCGACGAGCGCCCACAGTCGCCGCAGCGGCGCGGACTTCCACTCGGCGGGCGGGGCGAACGCGGGGTCGTCGAGCCAGGCGGCGCACAGCTCGACCTGACCCAGCCGTTCGACCAGAAACGCCGCGTAGTCTGCCAACACCAGCGGCGCCTCGGCTGCCGTCGCCGCGCGGGCTGCGCCCAGCCACAGGTCGGCGGCCAACTCGTAGTCGAAAGCCTCTTCGGCGGCGCGGGCGGCGTCAGCGCCGGCCTGGGCCGATTCGGGGGCCGCCAGGGTTGGCGTGGGCAGGCGCGGGCGGACGAAACCACCCGCCTTGCGCGGTGGAGGCTGAACGATCATGGAGGCAGGATCTACTTGGAGGTTCCGCACTTACCTGCGCCGCACACCAGGCCCGAACCGCAAGCGGTGCCGTCGGCCGCCGGCTTGTGGTCGCAACCGCTGCCGGGCGTGCAGGTGTCGACCGTGCACGGGTTGAAGTCGTTGCACGACGGCACCGGCGGCAGGATCACCAGCCGGAAGGCGTCGCTGTTGGCCTCCAGGTCGGCCAGCGACCCGTAGCCCAGCCAGCCCTCGCCATACGGCACCAGCCCGCGCACGATGTCGCGGCCGCCAAAGCCGTAGTACCACCAGGTCACGATCTTGTCGTCGGCGCCAAACACCCACACCGCCGCGTCGTTTTGGAACGCCTTCTCGCTGGTCGAGCCGGTAAAGCCCGCCGCCACCACGCTGCCGTCTGGTTGCGGCCGCACCACCTCGATGCGCGACGCCTTGATGGCCGAGTACGCCGGGGCTTGTGGCGTGGTCGCTGGCACCACCGTCATCGACTGCAGCGTGCCGTCGCCGCCCACCCGCGCCAGCAGCGCCTGGTACACCTTGGCCGTCGGCTGGCCAAAGTCGCTGCCGCCGCCGATGACCAGGTTGCCGCCCGGCCGCCAACCGACCGAGGTAAACTGGACGTTGCCGCCATTGTGGTTGTAGGCCTTCTCACTGGTCACGCTGCCGTCGACCGCGCTAAAGCGCACCACCATGCCGTGAACCTTGCCGGCCTGGTCGTCGTTGCCGACTGCGACCGCAACCGTGGCCGAACCCGCCAGGGTGACGTCGAACAGCTGGTCGCTGTTGGCGCCGCCGACAAAGTTGGACCAGCTCGGGTTGCCGTCGTAGTCCAGGCGGGCCAGCCAGCCGTCGAGACCCATGCCGGTCGCGCCGGGATCGTAGCCCGAACCCACGACCAGCACGTCGGTCTTGCTGACGACTTGCACGCCTTCGAGCTTGGCGGACGCGGTACCTACCTGCAAAAGCTTGCTGGCGATGGTCGAACCGTCGGTCGCCGACAGCCGCAAGTACCATGCGCCCGTGGTGCCCGGCTTGTTGGTCAGGCCGGCCGAGCCAACGGCGACGATCTCGTTGCCGACCACCTGCACCGCCTGCAGCAGATTGGGCGAACTGCCCTCGGCGGCGATCTTTTCCCATTTGAGCTGGCCGAGCTTGTCAAAGCGCGCGATGTAGCCGCGCAGCTCTCCCAGCTGCAATTCGCGTGTACCGACCACCACATAGCCGCCATCGCCCGTCAGCGTCACGTCGGTGCCAATGTCGATGACCGTGGTCGCCCCCGATGGCAGGCCGGTGACCAGGGTCTTGGTCGGCGCCACGCACGCGCCCGACTTGTCGCACGACTCGCCCACCGAGCAGAACTCGCTGTCGTCGCACAAAGCGCCCGGGGTCAGCAGGTTGGCACACTTGCCGTTCGGGCACACGTCCGAGGTGCACAGGTTGCCGTCGTCGCACGGCTGCAGGTTGTCCGAGGTGCACGACTTGGGCCCGCACAGCGTCGTGACCATGTCGCACTGCTGGCTCGAATTGCACATGCTGTCGTTGAGGCACTCGATGCACTTGCCGGTCATGGTCTTGCAGCCGACCAGCTGGTAGGCGTTGCTCTCGCCGGCAAAGCCCGACACGCGCACGTAGTACTTGGTGCTCTCGTCGGCGGTGTAGGTGAACTGTTCCGGCGCCTTCTTGGTCGCGCCCACCGCCACCGGCGCCGAGAACTTGTTGACCTTGTACAGGCGCATGTCCAGGTCGCCCTGGTCGTGCTCAAACTGCATGGTCAGCGTCAGCGTCTCGCCCTTCTTGAGGTCGACCACGTACCAGTCGAGCTCATACGGGCACAGCGACAGGTCCTTGGTGCGGCCCATCGCCAACTGGCTGGCAATCTGCGGTGCGCCGTTGGGCTCAAACGCGTCTTGCAGGCACAGCTTGATGACGTCGACCGTAGTGGCGTCGGTGTTGTTCAGTTCCTGGCTCTCGGCCACCGATTGGGTCGCGTCGGTGGCAACGATCACATAGGCGGGTCCCGGCTTGGCGTCGGTGGGGATGATCGCCTTGTCGTCCACGTCTTTGCTGGTCTTGCCGGTCAGCCCGCCGGCCATGGGCTTGAGCGACATCAGCTGGTCGTTGGCGTCGAGCTTGTTGTCGGCCGAGAAGTAGTAGCCATACCAGAAGTCGCCGGCCGGGTCCTGGCACTCGTTGCTCAGCTTGACGGTCAAGTACACATCTTCGCCCTGGATGACCTGCGGCGGGAACACGCTTTTGATCTTGGCCAGCAGGTCGACGCCCTTGCCGCCATCGACCTTGAGCGAATAGCCAAATCCTTGCAAGGGCTTACTGCCTGCCGACTTGTAGCTTGCCTGCATCCAGTAGGTGCCATCGGCCGGCGCGGCAAACGACAGCACGCCATTGCTCGACTGGGTCTTGAGCGGCGGCAGCGCCGGATTGCCAAAGATCTTGAACTGGAAGGAATTGCCCGGGTGGTTGAAATCAAAGGCAATCGCTTCGTCTTTCTTGAGCTTGAGCTTGAACCAGTCCTCGTCGCCCAGGCACAGCGTCAGCGAGGCCAGACCGCAGCCGATTTCCAAGGCCGAGGCCGCGGAATTGTTCGACTCGTACACGTCGGCCAGGCAGACATCGGTGGGATCGGGTTCGTTGACCGCCACGTTCAGTTCGTAGTCGTAGGGCACGCCCTGGCCGCCCTCGGGCAGCACGTAGGTGTGGATGTAGAACACACCGCCCGCCTGGACGTACGGAATGGTCGCCTGGCTGTTGACCGCTGTCGCCGAGCCCGCGATGACGCCAGTCTGGCTGCTGTCGATGATTTGCAGGCCGACCAGGCCCTTGCCGGCCTGGTATTTCCAGTTCATCTTGACGTTGAGCGCCTTGCCGGTCGGCACCACG
>CAXRHS010000084.1:0-4241 GCA_964230235.1 Myxococcota bacterium | reverse complement strand
AACACAGTGCCGAAATTCACGTCTGATTCAAATGTGAGGGCGCCGCCGTGGGCGCGCACGATTTGCCGCGAGATGTCGAGCCCAAGGCCAATGCCTTTGTCACCTTTGGTGGTAAAGAACGGTTCAAACACCCGATCGCGTGCCGCGGCCGCGATGCCGCTGCCATTGTCGCGCACTTCGACGATGGCGGAACGCGCGTCCATGCGGACCACGATTTCAACATAGCCATCCTTGCGGTGCTCAATCGCCTCGCCAGCGTTGCGGATGAGGTTGATGAGCACCTGGCGAATCCGCGCTGCGTCCATCGGCACGAGCGGTCGGTCCAGAAGCGTCAGGCGCACATCGGCGCCCCGCAAAATGCGGTCACAGCGCAAGAAACGTACGACCTGCTCCAGCACGGTCGCCAGGTCCTCTGGTTGCACGACCATCTCAATCTTGGAACCGCCAGCAAATGTGTGAATTTCGTCAACCAGACCAAGAATGCGCCGCTGGGCATCGAGCATCAACTGCGACGCCTCCTGGATCTCCTGGTCGGCCGGATACTTGGCGGCGATCATGTCGGCGAGCATGAACGGGCTCAGGTGGTTCTTGACCTCATGGGCGATGCCGCTCGACAGCCGGCCGAGCACGCCCATGCGCTCCGACGCGATGAGGCGCTGCTGCGTGGCCAGCAGTTGGTCCTGGGCGGCGCGCAGCTCCAAGATCGCGCGCTCGCGAGCCTGTGACACTTCCAGGTGGTCCAGCGCAACGCCGAGCATCGACCCCAGCACGCTCAGCAGGTGCAGGTCGTTGTCGTCAAACGCGTTGACACTGCGGTGGTTCTCCACCTCGATGAGTCCCAGTAGCCGATTTGACACCAACACTGGCACGACCAGCAGCGAGCGCACGCGGCTGATGATCACCGAGTCCGCACTGGCAAAACGCTCGTCTGCCGCGGCATCGGCAGTGATGACGGCGCAGCGTTGCTGCAGCACCATGTCGGCAACGGTCTTGGACAGCACCAGGTCTTGTTCTGGAGGTGTTTGCGCGCTTGCTGCGGCAGCGGCTGAGAACGTGCCGCTGATCGAAGTGCGTTTCTGCACCACTTTTGGAATCAGCTGGCCCTTGTCGTCGAGCAGCATGACGGCCGCGCGGTCTCCTTGGACAACTTGCAGCACCAGATCGAGCAAGCCGGGCAGGGTGTCGCGCAGGTTTGCGTAGCGTTGCAGGATCTTGCTGGCCTCGACCAGCAGCGCAAAGCTGCGGGTCTTGCGCAATAGCGGCAACACCGGCAGGTCATCGAACCGCTCGGTCATGCCGACGCCCAGCGAGTCGAACACGTCCTGCGCGGTCATGCGCGACGGGTCGATGGGCCCAGAGATCGGGTCGACCGGCTTGACCAGCCGTGGCTCGATCGGGTTGGCATCGCTGATGACGCGAACGACGTTGCTGTCTTCGGGCCCGAACTCGACTTCAAACTGCGTCACACCGATGCGCACCACGTCGCCGGCGCGCAGGGTCTGGCGTTCGACGCGCTCGGTGTTGAGCCAGGTCCCATTGTGGCTGCCCAGGTCTTCGACAATCAGATCACCGTCTTGCAGAAAGAAGCGCGCATGCTCACGCGAAGCGCGGCGGTCCGGTACGAAAATGGTGCAGGTGGTGGCGCGGCCGACGACAACTTCGTCCACCACGGCGAAGGCTTGTCCGCGCAAATCGCCAGACAAGACACGCAGATTGACTCGGCGGGGTGCGCCCATGGTCTCCCGGCCGCGGACAATGACCGCCGCGGCGAGGCCACGATGCTGGGATTGAGAACGGCCGGTGTCAAGGGCACAGTGCGACATTGCCATCCTGTTGTCGTGGGCGACAGGGCAGACCAGATTTCTTGGCGCGCGGCCGGCGCAGGGTATGCTTGCCTGGGGCCAGCATGGCCCAAGGACCGCTGCGCAAGTGGCCCAGCCCGCATCCGAACCCATCCTGCAGGTCGTCGACGTCCACAAGGCGTTCGGCGGCCATGCGGTGTTGCGCGGCGTCAATCTCGACATCGCGGAAGGCAAAATCACCGTTATTATTGGTGGATCTGGTAGTGGCAAGAGCGTGCTGATCAAGCACCTGGTCGCGCTGTTGCGGCCGGATCGCGGCGAAGTGCGCTTTCGCGGTCGCGACATCTTCAGCATGGGCGACATCGAATTGCTGGGCGTGCGCCGGCACTTTGGCATGCTTTTCCAGAACGCGGCCTTGTTCGACTCGATGAATGTGTTTGACAACGTTGCCTTTCCACTGCGCGAGCACCAACGGCTCAAGCCGCCACAAGAACGCGAACTGGTGCTGGAAGCCTTGCACGCGCTCAAGCTCGATCACGCGGTGCACAAGTTTCCTGCCGAATTGTCAGGCGGCATGCGCAAGCGGGTTGCCCTGGCGCGCGCGACGATTTTGCGGCCGGAGATCTTGATCTACGACGAGCCGACCACAGGTCTCGACCCCGTCATGATCAAGCAGGTCGATGACATGATCGCGGAGACCCAGGAGCGACTGCACGTGACCTCGGTCGTCATCTCGCACGACATGGCCTCGACGTTTCGGATCGCGCACCATATCGCGATGTTGTACCAAGGTCAGATCATCGAATCGGGGGCGCCCCCCGCTTTTCGGGCCAGCGCCAATCCGATCGTGCGGGACTTCATTTTCGTCAGCGGGACGGGGCCGCTGCAGGCTGCCGCCGCGGGGGCCGCGTGACGACCAAGCGCGCCGCGTTGGCGGTAGGCGTCTTTGCGGTCCTGGCCGTTGTGGCGACGGTAGTCGGGGTCGCGTTTTCGAACCGCGGCATCGGCGCAGGGCCGGATACCTATCGTTTGCGCGCGATGTTCGACGATGTGACCGGCATCGCCCCGGGCACCAAGGTGACCATCGCGGGCGTGCGGGTAGGCGAGGTGCAGGATCTTGAACTCAAAGGCCAACGCGTTGAGGTTGGCCTGCGGTTGCTCCGAAAGATCAAAGTCTATCGCGGTACGGCGGCGCCCGACGGGTCGGTTCGCAACGGCGCGGTGCTCACGCGCTTGCAGGCATCGCTGCTCGGCGACTACTACCTGGAACTGGCGCCCGGCATGGCCGGCCAGTTGCTCCAGGACGGCGATGAGATCGCGCTGGTGATTACAGCGACCGCGCTACAGCAGACGCTGCAAAAGATGGACCGCGCCGCGGACATCGTCCCCAAAATCGACCAGATCGCCAGCGACGTGGCCAAGATCACCCACAACGCTGCGCTGGTGCTGGGCGGCGAATCGGGAGCCGATCAGATCTCCAAGATTACCAACAACCTGGTCTCTGCCAGCGATGATCTCGCCAAGACCACGCAGGCCCTGCGCGACCGTCTGACCCACGGCGTGCTCGCCCCTGGCGGCGACCTTGACCGCGGATTGCGCGGCTTTGCCGACACCGCCGAAAAGCTGAGCAGCCTGACAGGTCGGCTCGACGTGGTGATCACGCGCACAGCCGGGTCGATGGACGAGGCTGGCAAAAGCGTTCTGCGCAGCATCGAGAACGTGGAGGTGGTCACCACCCAGGTCCGCGACCTGGTCGGTCGCAACAAAGCAGGGGTCGACGACACCGTCGGTACCATCACCAGCGCCATCAAGAAAGTCCAGGACGCGCTGGGTCGCTTTGACAAGGTGATGGCGCATGTCGAGCATGTCGCCGCGGATGTCGACGCGGGCAAGGGCAACGTGGGTCGTCTGCTGCGCGACGAGACGTTGGTGCGCAGTTCCGAGCAGTTGCTGAGTTCGACCAGCAGCCTGCTCAAGCGCTACATCGACCTGGAGATCGGCATCGATTACAAGTTGGCCGCTCACGCCGTGCGCGCGGGTGAGGCCGACCAGTTGGACTGGCAATCGCACTTGTCGCTGCGGTTGCAGCCAAGTCAGGAGAAGTATGTGCTTTTGACGCTCACCGCCAACAACTTGCCGGTGACGCGCACGCTCACGCGCCAGACCACCTTTGGCAAGGACCCGTCGCCGTTTACGGAGACCCTGGTCGAGAGCGAGAGCACGCCCCGGTTTGGCGTGCAGTATGCGCGACGGTTCGGGTCTGTGGTGCTGCGCGGCGGGCTGATCGAAAACACGGCCGGCGGCGGCGTCGACCTCGACGTCGTGCGCGACAAGCTGTCGATTTCGGCTGATTTGTTCCGCTTTCGCGACATGCCGCGGCCGCGGTTGCGTGCGAGCTTGTCGTGGGTGTTCGTGCCGCACTTGTATGCGTGGCTGGGT
>CAXRHS010000083.1:0-3605 GCA_964230235.1 Myxococcota bacterium | reverse complement strand
CACGCCGCGAGCGCTTGCGCGTGCTTGTCCAAGCCAGCCGCCAGGCCAATCGGACAAGGGAAATCGAGGCCAAACGCGCGCACCGGCAACTGCGGCCGTTCCACCACCTGCGCCAGCCGGCGCAGCGCCGGCGCCAGGGCCGCGAGCCCGCCGAGCACCGCGTGGTGGGCGGTCTCGGCATCGCTTCGGGCCAGCAGCGGAAACAGGTTTTGGGCGTAGAAACTGCTGCCCATCAGGGCCGGCCCGCACAGCGACCACCGTCGCACTTGCTGGCCAGCGGCGCTTTGCTGGTGGCTGTGCGCGCCACATTGATGTACTCGGTGCGTTTGTCGCAGTCCTTGTCGGCCGTGCAGCCGCAGTCCACCAACTCCGGTGCGTCGAAGCACAGCCAGTTCGAGGCGCACACGCGGCGCGCGCCCGTGCCACACAGGGCAATCGACGGGTCGTTGGCGTTGCAGGTGCTGCCGTTGCCGAAGGACTTGACGTCCACGCAGGCCGGCGGCACCACCGCGCCAGGCTTGGTCGCGACCGGCTCGGCGTCGCAGCCCACAAGCGCGAAAAGGCCAAGCAACGGCCACCAGCGGGCCAGCAAGGGCCCGTGTGAGGTCCAGGAAAACAAGAAGTTGAACACTCTCGGCACAAGGCGGAGCCGCGAGTTGGCCTTCGAGGCCGGGAACTGGCGACCCACTGAGCAAGCAACGGGCAAACTTGGAAAATCGCGTAGATTATTCACGGGCCCCAAGGTCAGCATCAACTTGCCACCGCCGCGGCGGCCACTGGCGAAGGCAGCAGCCCCAGACGACCGTCGCGCACCGTCAGTCTCACATCGACACCGGGCCGCAACACGCCGTCCAGAATGTTGTCGGTGACGAACGCTTCGACGAGGCGCTCGATGCGCGCCCGCAGCGGACGGGCGCCCAGCGTCGGATCCAGGCCACCTTCCAGCACCAGGTCGATGACCCGTTCGTCGACGTCGTAGCGGATGAGCCGCGCTTCGTACAGGCGCTGGGCGCTCTGGCCGATGTCGCGCCGCACCACCGCGCGCGCTGCGTCGGCGTCGAGCGGTCGAAAGACGATGGTTTCGTCGAGCCGGCGCCACAACTCGGGGGCCAGCGCCGTCTGCACCCGGTCGATCACCGCGGCCTGCACGGCGGCAAGCCCAGCCTCGTCGGTCTCAGGCGCGGCAATCGGTGCCGCATCCACCGCGCCAAACCCAATCGAGCGACGGCGCGGACTGGCGACGACGTCTGCAGCGGCATTGGTCGTGAACACCAGAATACTATTGCGCACATCGACGACCTGACCCTTGGCGTCCTGGATGCGGCCGTTGTCGACCAGCTGGACCAGGACGTTTTGGATCTCGGGTGCCGCCCGGTCGATTTCGTCAAAAAGCAGCACCCGGTACGGGCGCTTTTGCATCGCGACCGCGAGCAGACCGGCCTGTTGATGGCCGACATAGCCGGGTGGCGAGCCCAGCAGTTTGGAAAGGGCATGGGCCTCGGCGTAGTCGCTCATGTCAAAGCGGACCAGCGCGTCTTGCGAAACAAACAGCAGTTCGGCCAACGCCTTGGCGGTCTCGGTCTTGCCGACGCCGGCGGCGCCCGCAAACAGCAGCGCGGCGACCGGCCTGTCGCCGCTAAAGCCGGCGTAGTTGCGCTGAATCCGGCGGGCGATGCGCTGCATGGCGTCGGCCTGGCCGAGCACCCTGCCCTGCAAATCGGCGCCCAGGTCGCGAATGCGCCCGCGCTCGTCGGCCAGCAGGCGGTCCATCGGCACGCCGGTGAGCGTGTGAACCGCGCGCGCCACGTCGTCGACGAGGACTTGCGGCCGGCCACTGCGCTTGGCCTGCGCGCCGGCGCGGTCCAGGGTGGCAATCGCCTTGTCGGGCAGACACCGGTCGGTGACGAACCGCTTGGCGAGGTGCACCGCGGAAACGAGCGCGTCGTGGGCGTAGGTCACGCCGTGGTGGCGACCCAACGTCGTCGCGACACCGGCGAGGATCTGCAACGCCTCGGGGACGGTTGGCTCCGGCACCTCGATGACCTGAAAACGGCGGTCCATCGCCGGATCGGCCTCGATGTGGCGCTTGTACTCGGCTTTGGTGGTGGCGCCAATCAGCGGAAACTGCCCGCGCGCCAAAGCGCTTTTCAAGTCGTTGGCGGCGTCGAGCGGGCCGTCGCCCGTGCCAGCGCCCATCATCGTGTGGACTTCGTCCATAAAAACAATGACCTGGCCATCGGCTTTGCTGACTTCCTCGCGCAGCTTGCCCATGCGCTCGCTGAACGCACCGCGCAGGCCGGTGCCGGCCAGCAGTGAACTGACCGTGATTTCGACGACTACCGCCGTGCCGAGCTTGCCGTACTGCGCCGTGTTGCCGGCCAGGCGCGCTGCCAGGCCCTGTGCAACGGCGGTCTTGCCCACGCCGGCCTCACCGATGAGGCACGGGTTGTTCGCGTGTCGCATCAGCAAGACATCGATGACTTGCTCGATCAGCGCGTCGCGGCCGATGACCGGGTCGATGCGGCCCTGCAGCGCGGCCTCGGTCAGGTTGCGGCCGACTTCGCACAGCGTCGGAAACTCGGCGGGGCGCAGTTGGAACACCGGAGTCGGCAGCGGCAGCTGACCTTGCACGGCAGCAGGGCGCGGTGGCGGATCTACCCCTTTCGGCACAATCGGTGGGGTTTGGCGCGGCTCCGCCTTTTCCACTGCTGCGGTCGGGGTGTTCCTTACTTCCGGCGGCGTGGGCGCAGAACCGGCGGTGCGCGGCTCAAGCGAACGCGGCGCGGGCACCGCCGGCATGGCGGTTTGGGTTGGCCGTGCCGTCGACATCGGCAGCGTTTGTGACGGGCGGCGCGCGTCGCCTGGCAGCTTCGGGATGGCGATCTGACCGGTGTGGCCGCGATCCTGATCGAAGTTGACGAGGCCAATGACCCGCGAGCGCAGACCGGGCACATTGGCGCCGGCGCGCTCGAGCACGCGGCATGCCAGGCATTCGCGGACCCGCAGCAAGCTCGCCAGCAACACCATCGACGTCGTCTCGGGCAGGCCGGCGCTCTCGGTCAATCGCCCGGATTGGCGGTGGATTTCGGCGAGGGCCTCCGCCGTCTCGTCGCGGCCGGGCATCCGCTCGTAGGTGTCCAGCACGACTTGATCGTCCACGCGGGTTTCGACCAGCACGTCGCGGGCCTTGCACTCAACCACGAACATCGCGACGAGGTAGTGGACGCTATTGGTGGTGCGCCCCGATGCGCGCGCCACGATGTCGGCCTGGGCGCGAATGCTGCGGACTTCACGCGATAATCGCTCGCTCATTTGGGTCCGGCAGGTGGCAGGAAGGTGAGGCGGGCGGCGCAGGCCCGCGCG
Source organism: Myxococcota bacterium (assembly GCA_964230235.1). Taxonomy (GTDB): domain Bacteria; phylum Myxococcota_A; class UBA9042; order UBA9042; family UBA9042; genus SXRM01. The sequence continues at coordinate 242 of CAXRHS010000083.1, read as the reverse complement.
AAGTATCGTCGCGATAATCGGGGTGTCAACCGCCTTGCGGTTGCGCGAATCGCCGCCGCGACTTGGGGTGCGACACACTACGTCCGTGGACGTCGCCTGGCTTGACGCCTCGTTCGCCGCGCGCCACCCTGGCCGCGTGCGCTTGCCGCGCCATGACTGAGCCATGCCCGACAATCAATCCGCTCCGTTGCTCCAGCCCCAGCCGGGTCTGAGCGACGATGACGCCTTCATGACTTTGGTGG
>CAXRHS010000082.1:0-4549 GCA_964230235.1 Myxococcota bacterium | reverse complement strand
CGCCGGCCCGGTCGAGGCATCGGCTGGCAACGCATCGCCATTGCCCGCGCCCAGCGACGCCCCTGCTTCGGCGATGAACTGTTGGCCCACAAAGCCGACCGCCATGCCGACCCGCCGCGGCGCCTCACGGGCATCGAGCGCCGAGACGTTGTGAACCACGGCCCCCACGCGAAACTGCTGCATCCCCAGGATGGCGCCAACGTCGCCCGTCCACCCGGCAACGTCGGGCACACCAGCTCGCGACGCGCTGAGCCGCCGCGCAGACCCGCCGATGAGCAGCTTGCCGGCGTCGCTCTGGCCGCCCACCGCAAGTCCAAGGCGCAGGTCATTGCCAGAGCGGGCGGGTCCAGCTGCAGTCCAGCCCAGTTCGTGGGCATAGCCAACGCCCGCGGCGATGCCCCAAGCGGACGTCGAGTCGACCAGGGTCGCAAACGGCGCGCCACTGCCAGCCTGGCCGGCCCGCCCAAAACCGGTCTCGAGCACGCCGTGTTGCACCTGACTCATGCCCGCCGGATTGGCGTACAGCGCCGCGGTCCCGGCACCGGTAGCCACCTGAGCGTCACCCATGCCCAGCGAAGCCGCGCCCATACCCGCGGGCCGATACGGGCCAAAGCCGCACAGCAGCAGCCAAAGGCCCAACAAGGCCACGATGTTCAGCAGTTCACGGCTCACGGGGTGCTGGCTACTGCGGCTTCTTGTTGGCCGCTTTCTTGCAGCGCGCGATCAAACCACTCCAGCCCTCTTTGTCGAGAATTTTGCCAAAACTCTTGCGGTACGACTGCACCTGACTGGCGTCGTCGACGGTCAAATCGACCACCACCCAGCGGCCGTCGCCCGGCTGCAGCGCATAGGTGACGTCGGCCGTGGTCTTCTTGACCGTGATCGCCGTCTGCACTTCAACCCGACCGTTGGCGCCGGCGGGTCGCGATCCGGTGAACACAACTTGCGCCGGTGTGCCGGGCTTGAAGCGCTTGACGTAGGTGTTCTGGACCATCTTGGTCAACAGGCCGACGAACTCCGACCGTTGCGCAGGCTGTAGGCCTTCCCACTGCTGCGGAACCGTCTGCCGCGCCATCTCGGTGTAGTCCAGTGCGGTGTCGAGTTCCTTGCCGATGGCCGCGTGCAGCGACTCGAGCGGCTGCTCGACCTTGACCAGGGCGTCCAGGCGCTGATGCAGACGTTCGACAAACTGGCGCGCAGTCTCTTTGGGCGCCGAATTGGCCTTGGGCTTTTCGGCAACCGGCGCCGGCGCTGGCGCTGGGGCCACCGGCGGCTTCTTGGCCGCAAAAGCGGAATTGGCAGCCAGCAGCACGGCGAACGCAGCGAACACCAAAGGACTACGCATCAAAATCTGCCTACGAGGCGCCAGACGAGGCGCAACGGACGCTCAACGCCGGCGCGCCGAGCGACATTCGAAGGATGTGGTCACGGATGACCGACCGGCATCACGGCGGTCAACGCCGTCAAATCGGTGCCACACAGGCGGCCGAGCGCAGCGACCGCGAGGTTGTAGCCGTAGATGGCCTCTGCCCAGGCCAGCCGGCGTCGCACATAGCTCTCGGTCACGCGCAGCACTTCGGCGTAGTCCTCAAAGCCATCTTCCCACGCTTGGGTGGTGGCATTGAGCAGCCCGCGCGCTGACTTGTAGGCTTTGTACTGCACATCGATCATCGCCCTGGCATCGGTCATTTCGCGAAAGGCCGCGCGTGCATCGACCTTGAGCTTCTGGCGCTCGTGCTCGATGTTGAACTGCGCCTGCCGCAGGTCCAGACGGGCCTGATCGATCTTTTCGACCTGCCGCCAGATGTCGAGCGTCCAGCGCAGCACCAACCCAAGGCCGGTGGTCGCGGCGTTGCTCGGGTTGGAGGCCAGCGAATCTGAACTCGAATCGCGGGTCGGGGCGTAGGTGCCCGCAACCCGGACAATGAAAAGCAGGTCCGGCCACAGCTGCGCTTCGGCGGCTTCGACCTGCAAAAGACGCGCCCGCACGCCGCCGCGTTGCGCCAGAAACCGCGGCGAGTTGGCTTGCGCCAGTGCCTCGATTGCTTCGACCGATAGCGGCGGCACCGCGACCGGCGTCAACTCGCCCACCGGCTCTACCGGCGTTTCCAGCGGCAGCCCCATCGCCAATCGCGCGCCGTCCAGCGCTTGCTGCTTTGCGCGCTCGTTGCCGCGCAGCTTGTCTTCGATTTCGGCTGCGTACACGTTCAGCCGCAGCAAGTCGCCCTGGTTGAAGCCCTCGTCGCCGTCGTCGCGCTGCTTCTCCATCTTGGTGCGCGTTTCGTCGAGGATCCGGCGCACATCACCCGTCAACTCGCGCAGATCCTCAACCAGCACCAGCCCCCACCAGGCCCGGCTCAGCTGGTAGCGCAGCTCGTCTTCGGCCACGCGCACCGTGGCACGCGCGATGTCGACGCCTTCATTCGCCAACTGCTTGAGAGAACTTACCTTTCCGGCCGTCCACAGTGTCTGGGCCATCCCAATCGAGGCCACGCCCAGCGGCCCCAGGTTGGTGAAGTCGTAATCCTCCAACGGTTCACTGCCATCGCGGCCCGGCTTGAGGGCCGGCAACACCGAGGCAAAGCCGTTGACCTCGAATTTGGGGTAGAACACGCTTTTGGCTTCGCGCAGACGGCTCTGGTACTGGTCCAACCCCAACCTGGCCGCCGCCATCAGGGGCGACTTTTCCAAGCCCTGCTGAAAGCACTGTGCCAAGGTGCAGCGAACCGCGGCAGGCGTGGTCAGGCCGGGCACCGCAGCCAGCGAGGCGGCTGCCGCCAACGCCGCAATCCAGCACCTGCCCACCATCAAAACACCTGCTTGAGCGCGACCTTGTCGAGCGTATGCTGGTACAGGTTCCACGCCGCCAGGTACGGCCCTTCGGCCCCCAAGCCGCAAAACGAGGCGTTGCCGCCCATCAAGACGTTCTTGTAGCCGGTCAAGGTGCCGATCGGGCTGGTGCCAATGGTGTGCGGGATGGCGTCGCCATAGCCGGGCTGCAACTCGGCCGGGTCGATGTCGTCGCCGCCTGCCGACTGCCCCCAGCCCTGCCACGGGCTGTGCCGCAGCACCAGGTGCTCACGCAAGAAGGGCACCGTAGCCTCCACCCGCGTCTGCAAGCGGTCCAGCAGCGCCTCGACGCCACCCACGCCGGCCGACGCCGCGCTGATCGGCACGCGCATGGCAGCAGTAATCAGGCGCAACTCGCGCTCGGGCGGGTTGGCGCCCTGGTCGGCATCGACGGCAATGTGCACTAGGTTGTCTTCTTCGAGCGACTCGTCGAGCTCGCCGACCGCAAAGACGTGGCGGCTCATGGCTTCGGGCACCGCCGCAGCGCGCACCACAAAATTGCCCGTGAACGTATGGCAGATCGGCTGCAGCGTGTGCACCGTGTGGTGGAACTCCTCGTCCTGCATCTCTTGTGGAATCAGGGCGCTGAACCGCTTGGGATCGCCATTGCACACCAAAAGGTCAAAACCGATGGTCTCACCGCGATCGCGCAGGGTCAGCCGGGTCGCGCGGCCGCGTGCAACGGTGATCGCCTGCACCGCGGACTTGGGTCGCACGTCGCCGGAGGCGCTGATGATGCCGCTGAACAGCTCGCGCAGCGCGTTGGGCCCCTGATCGAACGAAACGATGCCGCGCCAGAGTTCGGTCACGGCGCGCGCAAAGGTCGCCGGGTACGGGCGCGCCGGCACCATGCCCGAGGCAAACCGAAACGGCGCTTGCACGAACGCCCGAAACGGGTTGCCATGCTCGAACGCGGCCAGCGGGTCATCGATCGCCAGTTCGTCGCCGAGCAGCGGGTATTTCTTGACCTGGCTGCGCAGTTTGAACGACTCCAAGAACCCGGTGGGCGGCAGCACCGGCCGGACTGCCAGCACCTCTTGCACCTGGCCGTCGAGCTGGCCGACTTCACGAAAAAACGCCGAAATCGCCGAATCTTGCTGCGGAAACTCGCGCCTGTACTCGCGTTCGGCGATGCGCGGATCGGTCGACACCGCGATGCGGGCGCGCGGCAGCACCACTTGGAAAGCCGGCTCCAACGGTCGCGGCAAGTTGCGCAGCTGCAGACCGAGCGACAGATCGTCAAATACGCGGCGCACGATCGGGCTGCCGAGGGCGTAGTGCAACTCCAGCCGGCGACACAGGGTGTGCCCCGCGTGCTGGTAGGTCGCACCGCTTGGCCCGTGGCCGATGACCAGCACCCGGTAGCCGCGCTTGGCGCACAAAGCACCGTACGCCAGACCGCAAAGGTCCGTGCCGACAATGGCGATGTTGTAGTGGGCGGAAACAGAGCTCAAGGTGCGCGCAAAGCCGTCGGGTCAGCGGCGAGCCGCGATGGTAGCGCCAATGCCGCTCGCGTGCGAACGCGGCCGAAGTGGGCGCCTATGCCTGGGGCTTGGGCTTGCGCTGCGGAATCGCCGTGATGATGAGTTCCAGCGCCAGCCGCGCGGTCAACATCGCTGCGCCGACACCTGCCGCAATCGTTCCGCCCAGGATTGCCATCTCCATCGCCGCCTCCGCCGATGGCAATTGGGGTGCGGCG
>CAXRHS010000081.1:0-9199 GCA_964230235.1 Myxococcota bacterium | reverse complement strand
TGAACCGCACGGCAGCAACGACAGCAAGCTCGAGCTGACGCTGGTGTGCACCAATCGGATCAAGCCGCTTGGCAATGACGCGGTGCGGCCTCTTTTCGAGGCGTCGCTGAAAAGCAGCCCGCGCTTGATCGAACGGGTGATTGCGGCCCGCTGCCTGCTGGCGCTCGGCGACCCGGCGTCGGTTGCGGCACTCAAGGCGTTCGACAAGAAGGACCCGATGGGCCTCAAGCCCGTGCAGCAGCTGGTGGTGTCTCCCGACCCGATGACGCTGGCCGATCTCGTCACGATCGCAGCCGAAGGTGCTGACTACGCCAAAAGCGTCGACGAGCAAGCCAGCAAAGGCGCGATTGACGCGCCAACCGCCAAGATGCTGCAAATGTACGCTGGGTACAGCTTTCACCGGCACCTGAAGGACCTGCAGGTGTTTGCCGAGGAGAGCGTCAAGGAGCGCAAGGAAAAGGACGCGCAGAAAGGCGGCGCAGCCGCACCTGCTGCCGCCGCACCCGCTGCCGCGCCGGCCGCTCCTGCCGCTGCACCCAAGAAGTAGAACCTCTGCTATCGATGATTGCCTAGGTCCAGCATGATGCTGGACCCCGGTAATCATGTGCTTGCGGGGTGGGTCGCCACGCTCGCGTCGGAATTGCAGCCGACTTGCGGCGACGGCGGAAGGATGATCTTGAACTTCGGTCAGGGTCTAGAGCCACAGGCTCGCGCTTCCCAGCGAGAGAAGCTGCCGCGTTTGAGGGTGGCAGTTGACCCGTTGGCGTGGGCGCCGCCCTGAAAATACACCCGTTTCGCGATTTGCCAGACGTTGGCGTCGCCCGCCGGACATCCGCTGGCGCGACAATCCACTCAATCGATGGAAGCAGAGTTGTTTGGCGAGTCGGCCGGCGGGATCGCCCAATTGCGCCCCACCGACGATGCGGCGGGAAAGCCATGAAATCGAATAGATTTTTGGATTTCTTCAGGGCCGCTAGTGGGGATCGATCTCGACGCGAAACAGCATGGAGCCGACCAGGATCTCGTCGCCCTTGTGCAGACGCGCCGGCAACCGGTTGACGCGCACGAAGGTGCCGTTGAGGCTGCCGACATCGATGACCTGGATGTGGCCGGTCGCGGTCGCTTCAAAGCGCATGTGCTTGCCCGACATGAAGCGGTCCTGCGGAAAGGCCAGGTCGATGCCATCGCGGCCGACGGCGACCACCTCTTTGTCGGTCGACACCACCCGACCGGGCAGGCCGCCATGGAGCAACTGGGTAATGTGTAGACGCGGCGAAGGCAGCGGCGTGCCAAAGGTCTCGAGCGGCACGTCGTTGCCGGTCGGCACCTCGTGCGGAATGTGATCGCCCGAGCGCACCAAAAGATACTGCTCGCCCGCAAACACCACGTCCCCGCTGCGAACGAGCGTCGGTTCGCGCAGGCGACGAAAGACGCCGCTCGGCCCAGGAATGCCGACGATGTCCAGGGTCTCCGGACTGCGATCGAATACCAGGTGGCGCGTCGAAAGCAGGGCGTCGCCGGGAAAGGCCATTTCGCCCTGGCGGCCCACCGCCGCCTGCCCCAGCGGCACATCGAAGGATGCGCCTTCAGACACCGCGCCGCGCAGCACCACCAGACGGATATGCGCGGCAGGCAGCGGACCCTGGGGCGCTGGGCCGGAAGGCGGCGGCGGAATCGCCGAGATCGGCACTGCGGGCGCCAGATTGGCGGCATGCAGCGGACCGCCGCAGCGACCGCAAAACTGGTAGGCCTGCGGCCACGACGTGCCACAGCGTGGACAGTTGATGTTGGGCATCCGCTGGCCTTGGCGGGCAACCGGCCCGCAGCGCGACTTTTTCACGATTCGCCGACCTGACGCAACTGCGCGCGCACACCGCGCGCGCCCAGGCTCGAAAAGTAGGCACGCTCGACCTGTGCGCTATCATCGCGCCATGGCCGCAACCGCCACAAAGCCCATCGATCGCGCCCGAATGGCTGCTGCGCCAGCCAAGCGCGGCGGCTGCCTGCGCAAGATCGTGATGGCCGGTTTGACCTTGGGTCTGCTGGTCGCGGCAGTGGCTGGCGCCGGCTACCTGTGGCTCGACGCAACGTTGCCCGAAGTGTTCACGTTTGAAGAGTACCGGCGCATCGCTCGGGAGTCGTCGCGGGTGTATGCGGCTGGCGGCGAAGTGGTCGGGCGGTTCGGCGATGAAGTGCGGACGGTCGTTGCGGGCAAGCAGATGAGCCCCAACGTGCGATTCGCCATGATTTGCGCGGAGGATTCGGCGTTCTACGACCACCCAGGCCTGGATTTCGTTGGCATCGGGCGCGCGATCTGGGTCGACGTCTCAACAGGGCGATACGCACAAGGGGCATCGACGCTGACCCAGCAACTGGCCAAAACGCGCTTCTTGACCCGCGAAAAGACCGTGCTGCGCAAGCTCAAAGAGCTGGTGCTGGCGCGAAAGCTGGAGAAGCGCCTCGGCAAGGACGAAATTTTGGACCTGTACCTGAACGAGGTCTATTTCGGCCACGGCCGCTACGGCATCGAGGAGGCGGCGCGGTTCTACTTTGAGCGGTCGGCCAGCGAATTGGATGTGGCGCAGGCCGCGATGCTGGCCGGCATCGTCAACAGCCCAGGCCGGTGGTCGCCGTTGCGCCACCCGGACCGCGCCCGCCAGCGGCGCAGCTATGTGCTTGGCCAGATGCACCAAAAGGGCTACATCACCGCGGCCGATCTGGCCAAAGCCGAGGCGCAGCCATTGCCCACGGCCCGCGGCGAGCGTCTGGAAGACGTCGGACCGTGGTACATGGAGCGAGTCCGCCGGTTCGTGCTCGACAAGGTGGGCAGGGATCCGCTGGCAGCCGGCGGCTATCGCGTAGAAATTGCCATGGATGTCGGCCTGCAGCGCGCCGCCGATGCTGCGATCCGCCAAGGCCTGAGTCGCATCGACCAGCAACTGCAGAGCGGCGAGCCGATCAAACGCTACGACAGCGACGCTGCGATCGCGCAGGGCCTGGCCAAGCTGGCGGACAGCCAACCGGAGAAGCCGGCAACCGGAACGGTGTTGCTCGCCATCGTGCTGGGCCACGACGACGCCCGCAAGGCGGCGCGAATGGGGCTCGGCAATGCCGAAGGGTTCTTGTCTGACCGCGATCTCGGTCGCTACAAACTGTGGCGACCCAAGAAAGGCGGCAACCCCAAGCGCGACTTCGACGAATTGCCGGTGACGCTGGCCCGCGGCGATCTGGTGCGCGTGTCCGTCCGCGAGGCGGGCGAGGACGGGCTGGTGCTGTCGCCCGAAATGGGCCCGCAAGCGGCGCTGGTCGCGTTGGAGCCCCAGACGCGGCTGGTGCGCGCGCTGGTCGGCGGCGATGACCACGACTTGCACCCGTTTGACAGAACGGTGGCCGTGCGTCAGCCCGGCTCTACTTTCAAGACCCTGGCGTATGGTGCCGCGGTCGAGGCGGGCCTGGTCACGGCAGACAGCGAATTCAAGGACGAAAAGCGCAGCTACCCGACCGGCGGCAAGCCATGGACGCCGCGCAATTTTTCCGGCGGCTGGGACGGAAAGTCGTACAGCTTGCGCGACGCGCTGGCCCACTCCATCAATTCCATTGCGGTCGAGGTCGCCTCGCGGGTCGGCCCCGACAAGATCGCCGCATTCGCGGCGCGGGTCGGAATCACCAGCCCGCTGGTCGCCGGCTTGCCGTTGGCACTGGGCGCAAGTGGCGTCACGCCCTACGAGCTGACCAACGCCTACGCTACGATCGCGAACGGCGGCCGCCATGCCGAGCCCATTTTGGTAACCCGCATCGTCGACCGCCTGGGCAAGGACGTTTGGGTCGCGCCGCGATCCGCCGGGCAGGTGGCGATTGGCGAGGGCGTTGCGCGCCAGCTGACGGACATGCTCGGCGAGGTGGTGCGCAAGGGCTCTGGTCGCGCGGCGCAATCGGCCGGTCGACCGCTCGCCGGCAAGACCGGCACCTCAAACGGGGGCCGCGACGCCTGGTTCGTCAGCTTTTCTGCAGAGTTGTGCGTCGGCGTCTGGATTGGGTTCGACGACCGCAAGCCGATTCCCAAAGGCACGGGCGGTACCCTTGCGGTGCCCGTGGCCGCGCAGTTCTACAAAGAAGGTCTGAACGCGGTACCGGTGACCCCCCTGCCGCGGCTGCCGCACGTGGCCGCCGGACCGGTTGGTCTGGTACCGGCACCCGCCGCCGATGCAGAAGCTGGCGCCGCCGACCTGGAGGATGACGCGCTCGCGCCGGAGCCCCCGCCTGCCGCGGTCGCCCCGGTGCTGCCGCCGCGCAGCCGACCGCCGGCACCGATCGACGACGAGGCGCTCGACTGACAGCGTCGAGCCAAAAGCGTGATTTGGTCAGCTAGAGCCCCGGGTTTGCCTTGCTTGCCTGGTGGGTCGCGGGTTCGCGTCGTGCAGGCGACTCACCGCTGTGCAGACGCAACGAGAGCGCAGATCGATCTCTCGAAGCGCCGCTGTGACAGCGCCCGTCGTCAGCCCGCTGCTGGTGGCGTGTAGTCGTGAACCGTAAAGAAGCCCTGCCCCAGCGTGGCTTGCGCCGTGGCCGCTACCTTGCGCCGAACCATCCGCAAGGCGAGCTCGGCCGCCAGCGCCCGATAGCACGCCGCGAGCTCCGAACGCGGCTCGGCGACCACTATGGGCAGCCCCGCGTCGGCGCTTGGGGAAACCTGCAGCTCGATCGGAAGTCGGCCCAGAAACGGCACTTGGTGGGCGCTGCAATGGCGCTCGCTGTTGGAAGGGCCAAAGATCTCGTAGCTTTTTCCGTTGTCGGGACACAAGAAGTACGCCATGTTCTCGACCAGGCCGACCACCTCGACCTTGAGCATGGAGAACATCCGGACTGCCCGCAGCACGTCCGCAAATGCCACATCTTGCGGCGTGCTGACCACCACCGCGCCGTCCAGGGCGGCGGCCTGACACAAGCTGAGCATGACATCGCCGGTGCCAGGCGGCAGCTCGACGATGAGGTAGTCCAGATCGCCCCAATCGACGTCTTGCAGCAGTTGGGTTACCGCTTTGCCAATCATCGGCCCGCGCCATGCGACCGCCATATCGTCTTGAACCATGAAGCCAATCGACACCGTCTTGACCCCGTGGGCGACCGCCGGAACGATCTGGCGCGCCGCATTGACGGCGGGCTTGGCGCCGCGCAACCCCATCAGAATCGGTACCGACGGTCCGTAGATGTCGGCGTCGAGCAGACCGACCCTGCTGCCCGCCTTGGCAAGCGCGACGGCCAGGTTGGTCGCCACCGTGGACTTGCCGACGCCGCCTTTGCCGGCGCCGACGCCGAGCAGGCAGCCAATCCGCGGGGTAGCTGGCGTGCCGTGGATGGCGCTCGGGGCCAGATCGATGCGCACCGAATCCACCGCGACACGCTCGGCCGCCGCGCGCAACTGCTCGACCACCGCCGCATTGTGGGCGAGCGCAGCCGCCGGCGGGGCGTACCGCACCACGACCTCGACGCCGTCGCGGCCGATCTCGACCAGGTTGGCGCTGACGACATCGCGGCCGAGCGCGGGTTCGGTGACGGTCGCCAGGGCGGCTCGCAAGGCTTCGTTATCGATCATCGCTGGTTCCGTAGGCGCAACTGTGGCGCGGGGGGCGCGCGGTATAGGGGCTGCCGGCCAAACCTGTCAACCAATCGCCGCCATGCGCTTGGAATTGCGTGCATATCGACCAAGCAGCTTGGTCCTGTTCCGTGGGGTGTCGCTGCCCCAGGCCATTGGAGCCAGTTGAAGCTGCGGCGACCCGATGCTAGCTTGCGCATGTTCGCAGCGGAACGTCCCCAGCGCCCGCGCGTGCACAACCTTTTGCCCGCGCGCAGCCAGGCAGGCCGGAGCCTGGGTTCGCGCGGTCTTGGAGGCTGTCATGCGCTGTTTCGTGTCGTTGTTTGTCCGCCGTGCCCACTTCACCTGCAGGTCGGGCGTCGCCCGCGTTGAGGTCCAAATGGGGAAATCCCGCCACCTGAAAGCAAACACGGCCTGGCTTGGACTGGTCTGGTCGGTCCTGCTCGTCGCAGTGGGCTGCTCCGCGGAGCCGGAGCCACCCATCTTGTGCGAAGCCGCCGGCTGCAACGACGGCAACCCGTGCACCAAGGACCTGTGCGAGCCCCTGAGCGGTTGCAAGCACGCACCCCAGGACGGTGCCAGTTGCACCGACGGCGATGTGTGCACGACGGGTGACTCCTGCAAAGGCGGCACCTGCGGGGCAAGCGCGGCGCTAACCTGCAGCGACGACAACGTGTGCACCAAGGACGCCTGCGATGCGGCAAAGGGCTGCACGTTTGCGCCGGCTGCGGGCCCGTGCGATGACGGCAACGCATGTACAGAGGCTGACGCGTGCAAAGCGGGCAGTTGTGCTTCGGGCGCAGCCAAGCTCTGCAACGACAGCGACCCTTGCACGACCGACGGCTGCGAAGCGGGCGCCTGCACCGCCAAACCCACACTTGGTGCCGCGTGCGACGATGGCGACGCCTGCACCAAAGGCGACGCGTGCGGGGACAAGGGCTGTGCCGGCACGGCCGTAGCTTGCGGCGACACCAATCCGTGCACAACAGAGTCCTGCGACAAGAAGACTGGCTGCAAGACCACGGTCAACAGCGAACCGTGCGACGACGGCAGCAAATGCACCAAGGCCGATCTGTGCATCGACGGCGCCTGCAAGGGTGCGCCAATCGACTGCGACGACGGCGTCGGGTGCACGATCGACAGCTGCGACCCCACCAGCGGATGCGTGCTCGCCCCGGCGGCCACGCTGTGCAGCGACGACAACGCCTGCACCGCCGACACCTGCAACCCCAAGACAGGCTGCGCACACAGCGATCTGGACAAGGCGTGCGACGACGGCAGCCAGTGCACCACCGGCGACCAGTGCAGCAAGGGCTACTGTCTTGGCAAGCCGCAATCCTGCGACGACGACAACAGCTGTACCGTGGACGGTTGCTCGGCCATGGAAGGGTGCCAACACAGCCCGGTCTACGAGGGAAAGCCGTGTGGCGACGGCAACGGCTGCACCAACGCCGACGCCTGCAAGTCTGGCGTCTGCAAGGGTTCGCTCATGACCTGCGACGACGCCAACGCCTGCACCACCGATGACTGCGAGCCCAGTTCCGGCTGTCTGCACAAGCCCGTTGCCGCGCAAGCCTGCGACGACTTCAACGCCTGCACGGTGGGCGACCAGTGTGCCAGCAGCAAGTGCATCGGCGGTTCGACCAAGCTCGATTGCGACGACAAGAACCCCTGCACCGTCGACGAATGCGAAGCCAAGCAAGGGTGCAAGAACACCGTCATTGGCAACGGCAACGCCTGCAGCGACGGCGACGCGTGCACCAACGGCGACGCCTGCGAAGCCGGCAAGTGCGAAGCCAAGCCCCTGGTCTGCAACGACAACAACGCCTGCACCGACGACAGCTGCGACAAGGCCAAGGGCTGCGTGTTCGCCCCCGTGGCCGCCAAAGCGTGCGACGACAAAGACGCATGCACAGTCGGAGATGCCTGCGAAAGTGGGTCGTGCGCGCCCGGAAAAACGGCCAAGGACTGCGACGACACCAACAGCTGCACCATCGACAGCTGCACGCCGTCGGCGGGCTGCATCAACACGGTGGTGGCGTACAAGAAGTGCGACGACGGCAACGCGTGCAGCGCAGACGACACCTGCACGGCGGCGGGCAAGTGCGAAAGCACGGTGGACACGGCCTGCGGCGACAACAATGCGTGCACCAACGATGCCTGCGACAAGAAAACCGGCTGCGTGTACGTACCGACCGCAGCTGACTGCAACGACGGCAACCTCTGCACGGTTGGCGAGACGTGCAGCGAAGGCAAATGCGCGGGCGGCAAGCCGCTTGCGTGCGATGACAACAACGGCTGCACCAGCGACACCTGCAAAAGTGAAGACGGCAAGGGGGGCGGCTGCGCGTTCAAGCCCAACGAAGGCGTGCCCTGCGATGACGCCAATGCCTGCACCACCGGCGACAAGTGCAGCGCCAACGGCAACTGCGGCGGCAGCGCGATCAAGAACTGCGACGACGGCAACGCGTGCACCGCCGACCTGTGCGACGTGGCCAGCGGCTGCTTTGCCAAGGAAATGCCGCAGTGGTCGCTGTGCACCGATGGCAATGCGTGCACCATCAAGGAGTCGTGTCAGGTTGGCAAGTGCAAGATCTTTGAAACGCTCGACTGCAACGACCTCAACGTGTGCACGCAGGACCAATGCCATGAATTCTATGGCTGCATCAATACCGCCTTGGGCGCGCAGTACGCCTGCGACGACGGCGTTGCGTGCACGCCGAAGAGCTACTGCAATTACGCCCAATGCGCGGTCGGCACCTACAAGAACTGCAGCGACGGCGACCCGTGCACCTTTGACGTCTGCGACCTGGACAGCGGCGACTGCAAGAACAAGTTTCAGGACGGCCTGGTGTGCGACGACGGCAACCAGTGCACGACCGGCGACAAGTGCACCGTCCTGGGGTGCACAGGCGTTGGCAAGGACTGCAGCGACAACAACGCGTGCACGAGCGACTCGTGCGCCAACAACGTCTGCGCCAACAAGGTCATCGGCTGCGACGATGCCAACCCTTGCACCACCGACAGCTGCGACCCGGGCAAGGGCTGCAATTTTGTCGCCAACAAGGTCGCCTGCGACGATGGCAACGCCTGTACCTCGCAAGACGCCTGCGAGAACAAGGCCTGTGCAGGCCTCGGCAAGGTCCAGTGCGACGACGGCAATCCATGCACCGCCGACGGCTGCGACGCCAAGACCGGCTGCACCTACAAGACCCTAAATGGCATCCATTGCGCCGACAACGACGCGTGCACGGTATCTGAAGTGTGTGACAACGGCGTGTGCAAATGGGCCCCCAAGGACTGCAACGACGGCAACGACTGCACGGTCGACACCTGCTCCAAGGCGACGGGCTGCAGCTACGCGGCAAGCGCAGAGTTTTTTCCGTGCAACGACGCTTCCTTGCATTACCTGTGCGACGGCAAGAAAACCTGCGTCGGCAGCTTCTTTAGCACTTATGTGATGTTGCCAGTCGCCAAGGGCGTAAGCGCGGTTGGTTGCACGAACAGCGCCGACCCGAAGTGTCCAGCCGACGCACAGCCTGCGCATCTGACCAACATGCCTGGGTACTGGCTCGACGCCTTTGAGGTGACGGTGGGCCAGTACAA
>CAXRHS010000080.1:0-2758 GCA_964230235.1 Myxococcota bacterium | reverse complement strand
CGGGGCTTGGCCCCCGCCGCTTTGCAGGCTGCTTTGCAGACGGCGGGCCACAAGAACCCGCCCTACAGGCATCGCTTTAGACGGCGGCCACAAGGACCCGCCCAACAGGCATCGCTTTGCAGTCAGCGGGCCACAGGGACTCGCCCTACTGGCGTGCAGCGTTCTGGCCTAGTTGCCGGTCCGGAACGCCGTCGGCGGCACCACCATCGCGCGCAGACCTTGGGCGTCGCGGGTGGTCGCGCATTTGTTGGGCTCGCTGCCGGTGCACTCTTTGATCGGCCCGTTCAGGTAGTCCATGAACAAGTCGTGGAAACCCTTGAAGTCGTCCGCCGCGCCCTGCGGGGCCAGGTCGCCGCCCCACGAGTTCTTGATGCGGAAGAACGAGATCTTGGCCTTGGGGTCGAGCGCCGCCGCCAGCGCCTTGGGATCGGTTACCTCGACGCCGGCCTTGAGCGTGCCAAAGCCCGGCACGTCGGTGACCTCGTAGTCCTCGATCACGGTCATGTGGCCGCCCTGGCGCCCTGGCGTCGCCGGCGGCGCGCGGAAGGTCTTGTCGGCGCCCATGGCGGCAAAATCCACGAACCACGTCATGATCACTGGCAATTTCAGGTGCAGCGCTTCCTGGGTGCGCTTGAGGAACATGCGCCGGGTGGTGCCGGTCTTGGTGCTCGGGTAGAACGACTCGGTCCACGCGTACTTGCCACTGCGGCGCGTGAAATCAAACGACGACGAGGCGGTGCCGATGGCTTCCGCGAGGTTGACCATGCGCTTCTTGCCGCTCTCCATCACCCAACCGACCGTCAGGTCGCGCGGGTGGCGCATGCCGGCGGGCAGCGCCTTGCCGGTCTTGAGCAAGTTGGCGTTGACGGTCTTGCCGAACGCGCTGTCGAGCATGTTGACGACTTCGGGCTTGAGCTGCCAGGCCTTGTCGAGCTCGGCGCGCACCAGCGCCCGGTCTTTGCGGGCGGAGGTGGTGGCCAGGGCACCGGTCTTGAGCGAGGTGTTGATGGCGGCGAGCGCTTGCGCCTGGCGCTCACTGCGCTGCGCTTCGGCTTCTTCAGGGATAAATGTGCCTTCGTCGAGCAGGCCGTAGCGCAGCATCAGTTCGCCGGCCACGCCCCAAAAGCCACCCGTCGAGATTTGGCCATTGTCCAGGAACGCGACCGCGCTGGCGCCGGCCGAACCGCCGGCGATTTCCTCGTACCAGTGCCAGTAGCTGATGTAGGACTCGCTCAAGTTGAGCTTGGTGCCGTTCTGGCTCAAGTGCAGCGATTCGACCCAGCCGACCGTGGCGTACACCCAGCAGTTGCCGATCGACTGCCGCTTGACTTCGGTGTTGGCGACGTTGGTCAGATCGTCTTCGGCCGCGCCGGTGGGGTCGCTGGCGCACCCTGGCGGCAGTGCCACGGCCAACAGCATGGCGGTGGCAGGGATGGCGGCGCGACGGCGCAGAGCGTGAAAAAGATCGGTGCGTTGCAGGCGCATGAGGTTCCTCGGTTGGGGCGCTGGGGGCGCGGGCGCGAGAGGATAACCGAAATGCCCGCCGCCGTCCGCGTTTTTTTGCGCTGCGCATGGTCACGGCATTGTCGGCCTGCCTACCAGCGCGGGCGATCTGCGAAAAATGGCGAGGCCGGCTTCGCTCGTGGACCCGTGGATCGGTGCACGTGCTCCGACGCCGGCCCTCCCAGACCCTCGAGCTGCAGCTGCGCGATCGCCTCTTTGGTTTCCGGCGGCAGATCGCACGCCTCGCTGCCGCAGGTCAGCCGCAGGTGCAAGTGGTCGTCGTGGCCGTCCAGGTGGCGAATCGGTGTGTGCAGCCAGTCGGCCTTTGGCCGCGGGTACTGGATGATCTTGGCTAGGGTCTGCTCGGTCTCGCCGGCGCGCAGCGCCGCCTCGTACAGGGCCGGCTGCAGGCTATAGTGCACGAAAGCGTACTGCACGCGCCCGGTGACCAGCAGCGCCCGCAAAAACTGCCAGCTGCGGTCGGCGTCAATGGTATCGGCGGTGGCGTCGGCCAGGTATGGCACCGTGAACGCGCCGCGCAGGTAGTAGCCGATGTCGGCGTCCAAGCCGCCGCGGTGCGACTTGTGGGGTGGCAGGCAGCCGCCGCCTTCTTTGGACAGATCGCCGACCATCAAGCGCGGTTGCAGCGGGTGCTGGGCTTGGACCTGGCGGGCCGCTGCGACGATGAGGTCGACCATGAGCGGCTTGCCATATGCGTTGTGGGGCCGACGCAGCTGGTAGGCATCGTCTACGGGCAGTTGGACGCCGCCCGCCAGCACCACCCCATCGTGCGGCGATTTTGCGATCAAAAGGCGCTTGCCGGCTTTGAGCTTTTTGGTTTTCTCACCCAGGTCATTGAGTTCGCGCACCCGCGACTCCGCCACCCCGTAGCGGCGAGCGAATTTTGCCACCGATTCGGCCTTGCGCGCGCGGCCGTAGCGGCGACCGCACGGGTCCTTTTCGGCCTTGCTGCGCTTGGCGAGGTGCGCTTTGCACTCCTTGGACTTGCGCGCGGCCTTGTCTTGGCACTTGTCGTCGAGCTTGACGGCGCTGTCTTCGGCTGCGCGCTCGGCCTCAGCTTTGGCAAAGGCTTTGCATTTCTTGCTTTTGGCTTGTTTCTTGTCCGCGCACAGCTTCTTGAGCGCCTCGCGCTCTTTGGCCTGGGCTTTTTTTTGCTTGGCGGTCAGGGGCTTTTCGTCGGCGCCCTCTGGGTCGGCTTTGGTCGCGCCCTTGCCTTTGCTGTCTGCGCCGGCCG
>CAXRHS010000079.1:0-4952 GCA_964230235.1 Myxococcota bacterium | reverse complement strand
ACTCAGTCGACCCCGGGAGGAGGCGGAGCGGCGAGTCGACTTGCCAAGTCGCGAGCTTGCGACCCGCTGAGCAAGCAAGGGGCCCACGAACAAAATCGATTGGATTTTTTTCGGGCCCAAGGGGCGTGCGATCACGCACCGGCCAACCAGAGGTCTTCTTGCGCTTGCAAAGCGGCGCGGTCGGCGGCTGGCAGGCAATCGGCAACGCTGGACCATGCCGCCACATCCACGGGCACCGCCGACGCCGGCGGCAGCAACGACCCGATGAGGCAGCCGTGCGCCACCAGCGTCGCTTCCTGACCGGCGCGCGCGGCGAGGACGGCTGGATCGCGGCCGGCTGACGCCCACGCCACCGCTGCTTCGCGGGCCACGCGGGCGTCGCGCGAAAACACCCGATCGTGCACCGCTGGCAGTTGTGGCCATGCCGTCCGACCCGCGCGCTGCAAGGCGGCGCGGACGGCCGCCAGATCCGCCGGTTGTTCGGGGTCGATCCGGGCCAGCAGCGCACGCAGGCCGTCCGCATACCCGGCCGGCAGGTCGTCTCCGCCCGCGGCAAGCGCCGCCAACACCCATGGCCGGGCAGCGCGATCCAGGTGAAAACACAGGCCTTCCAGCGCCGTCCACCGCGCCCACGCGTCCAGGCCCACCGCCGCGCCGCCCGCCTGTGCCAGCAGATCGGTCCACGCGGACTTGTCGGCGCCGGACGCCAACGCGTGGGCGGCCGATTGAATGACCTCCAAGTGCGCCGCGCCCAGGCTGACCACGCTGCGCAACCACGGCAAAGTGCGCGGCTCACCAAAACGGCCCAGGTGGCCGAGCGACACCAGCCGGTCGTCGACATCGTCCGGGCCGCTGCGAAACGCGCACAGCGCCACACTCGCCCACGCGTGCCGTGGGCCGTGGCGGGCCAGGAACACCGCGCAGTCGCTATCTGGCGCCACCGCCGGCCGCTCGCGGGCCGCGCGCCGCCCGATGGCCCGCCACGCCGCCGGCGACAGGCCCTCGCCGTGGCCGAGCACGGTCAGCGCCGCATTGGCCACGCGGTGGTCGCGGTGGGTTGCGGCGCACTGGGCCAGCTGACCCCGAAACGCCGTCGGCAGCGCGAGGTCTTCCAGCAGCGGCGCCAGCCAGGTAGCGGTCACGTCCGCGCTTGCGGTCGCCCACAGCGGGCCAAGCGCAAGCGCACCATCGGCGACCGGCCCCAGCCGCCACGCCCGATCGCGCAGCGGTCTGAGCTGTTCCGGCCACTGCGCCGGGTGGTCCGCCGCGCGGCCGACGTCTGCGCACCACGCTGGCCAGCTGTCCGTCGTCGCCATCTACGGCCTCCGTCGGCGTCGCCACGCCCACAGGCCAAGCGCGAGCGCGACCAGTGCACCCAACTCGGTCGCCAGGACCAAGGGCATGGCCTGGGTCGCTGCAAGGGCCGGCGCTGGGTTGGTTTGGTGCGCTTGCAAGCGCCCCGTCTGTGCCGCCAGCGCATCCAGACACTGCCGGCGCAGCCGGCGCGCCGCCGCGTCCGAACTGCCATTTTCCAGCGCCAGCCAGTACAGCCGCGAAGCCGTGGCCGCTCGCCGCAGCGCGCGGGCGTGCACCAGCGCCATCTGGCCGGTCGCTTGCAGCACCTCGGGGTCGTCGGGATCGCCGCCATCGCCCGGGCGCAGCGGGTCGCCGGGGTGCCGCGCCGGCCCCCGCGCCAGATCCGGGTGCATGGCCGTCGCCGCCGCGTCGAGCAGCGTGCCACCGTCGCGCCTGCCCAGCCGCGCCAACGCCCGCACCAGGATTGCGCCCGCGCCGTCGTCAAACGGCTGGCTCTGGAAAGCGCCATTGAGGTGAGGTTTGAGTGGATCACCCAGCGCGGCCAGCAGTTCGGGGTCATCCTGGTCGGTTTGCGTCCACGCGCCGGCCAGCGCCGCGGCGGCTGGCTTGTTCATGCGCAGTTGGTCCAACTGCTGCGCGAACCATGCGTCGGCATACCAACCGGCCACCAGGGCGAGGCGGCGCGCCAGGGCGAGCGTGGTCGGCAACGGTGCCACAAACCCGCCGGCCGATCGCCACGCCGCCGACCAGCGGTCCGATTCGGCGCGCGCCCACAGGCCCGGTCCTGCCAGCGGCACGTTGGCGGCAGGGTTCGCTGCGTCTTGCACGTAGTGCAGCCCGGCACTCCACCACATCAGCGACAGGTACTCGCCGACCTGGTTGTCCTCGGTATCGCCCCAGGTGCGCGCCAGAATGGCCAGGTCCAGGTGACGCTGCGCCATGGCTTCGGCATACGACGGTGCGGCCGCGCTCGGGCCCAGGTCAGGCGCAAAATTCCACGGCGTCGCGGCCACACACGCCTGGTCCTGGCAAGGCGTGTCGATGGCGAGCGCCCGGTGCGCATGGGCCTCACTGGCGCGGCCGTCGACGCTACCGCCCAGTCCGAGCACCGCCGGGTCGGCCGGCAGGGGCTGCCCTTTGCCGTCCTTGATCAGCCGGCGCTTGTCGTCATAGGCCAGACGGTGGCGGTTGCGCTGGTCCAGGTCGGGCATCGCCGACCCCTGCACCACCAGGTTGAAGCGGTCCAAGCCGCTATTGCGCTGGAATTCTTCCAGGCCCCACACCGCCGGGGTCGGCTCTTGCGCCAGGCCAAGGAACCCGCGAATCGCAAACGCATCAAAAGCCCGCGGGTGCGGGTAGCGCTGCAAGAAGCGATCCGGATCGCGGCCGTCGCGGTCTTTTTCGTCGCTGCGGTGCGCCAGCGCCTGGCCCACCCACAGGTAGAAACCGACAAACTTCTCGTCGTCGGGCGTCAGCACCATGCCGGCGGCGACCACTGGTCGCAGCGCCTTTTCGGCCAGGAAGCGATGGACGTCGGGACTCCAGCCCAGCGCCGGCGCTGCCGACAGCAGGCCGAGCGCCGCACCCAGCGCCGCCAGCAACCGCATCAACATCAGCGCAGCGCAAAGGCGATGGGCTTGCCGACCGCGCGGGTGATGGTCCCGCCGAGCGTCGCGCCCAATTCATCGAAATTGCGCGGGTCGATCCACTTGCCGGCCGATGGGTCAAACTGGAAGTGCCAGGCGCGGTCGCCGGCCGCGTACCACACCTCGCGCAGCGGCGTCTGGTGGTTGAGAATGAATACTTTTCCGCCCTTGCAGCGGATACGCACCGCGTCGGCGGCGTGGTCGGCCTCGACCTCGTCCGGGTCTTCCAGGTCCAGGCGATCGGTCACCGCCTTGTAGATGGCCGCGGTGCGTTTGCGGAATTGCAGTTCATCCATCGGTGGCAGGGGTCCAGCGAGCGCTCCGCCCGCTGCGCGAAAATAGACCCGACGGCCGCCGGGGGCAAGCGGTCCGAACTGCGCGCGGTGCCCGCCTCAATTGCAGGTCTTGGTGACCACGAAATTGTCGATGTACCAGCCGGTCTGGTCGGTCGGCCCGCAGCAGCCGTCAATGGTGTCGTAGCGGAAGCGGATCCGGGTGCTGGCGGTCGCCAGCGAGGCAGGCACCGTTACCGTTACGGTCTGCCACTGTTTCTGCGGCGTCCAGATGCTGTTGGTGTAGTCGATGACCATGACCCAGGTCGATCCGCCGTTGTACGAAATCTCGACGTATTCGCGGTCGTAGTTGCCCGTCTCATTGGATTGCCACGTGTTGAACTTGACGGTGCCGCCCCCCTGCAGGTCGAAGCTGGGCGACAGCAAGAAACTCTTTTCGGTGCCATTGTTGCCCATGTTCGGGGTGCCCCAGACCTTGGATCCAAAGTTGGCCGGCGAGGTGCCGCCTGACTGCGTCGTCACGTTCCACATGTTGACCGACCCGGACGTCACCCCGGTGGTCCAGCCGGCGGTCGATCCTTCGAAATCATTGCTGTACACCACGGCATTGCCCGGCGAATTGGCGATGCCGTCGCAGTTTTCATCCACGTTGTTGCACGGCACTTCGGTCGCGCCGGGATTGATGGCGCTGAGTTTGTCGTTGCAGTCGCCCGGTTTGCTGGCAGACCACGGAGCCTTGGGGCCATTGCAGATCTGGATCGGCTGACCGGTGCCATAGCCGTCGCCGTCCTCGTCGATCCACCAGTTCTTGCCGCCCGCGGCACCCTCGTCGGTCTGGCCGTTGCAGTTTTCGTCGACGTTGTTGCAGGCCTCTTCCGCGCCCGGGTTGATGGTGCCGTTGCCGTCGTTGCAGTCGCCGCCCTTGTTGGTGGTAAACGGCGCTTCGGCGTTGCACAAGCACTGCGACAGCGAGTTGCCGCCATAGCCGTCGCTGTCGAGATCGACAAAGTAGTTCTTGCAGCCCTGGGCGCCTTTGGGGTCGATGATGCCGTCGCAGTCGGTGTCCTTGCCGTCGCAGAATTCGGCGGCTTTGGGATAACTGTTGGCGTCGTTGTCGTTGCAGTCGCCGCTGACGGCTGTGGTGTAGGGCGCCTTGGCGTCGCACAGGCATTTGGGGGCAGCCAGGTAGGTGCCGTAACCGTCCTGGTCCTTGTCCAAGAAGAACGGCGAGCAGCCGTCCGCCCCCGCCGGATCGATCTGGCCGTCGCAGTTGTTGTCGACCCCGTCGCACAATTCGGGGATCTTGGGGTTGATGGTGGCGACCTTGTCGTCGCAATCGCCGCCCGTGAACTCGGTAAACGGATACGACGGCTTGCACAAGCACTTGCCGACCGCCGACTCGCCATAGCCGTCCTTGTCGGCGTCTTTGAGGTATTTGACGCAGCCGATGGAATTTTCCTCGTCCACGGCGTTGTTGCAGTTGTTGTCCTGGCCGTCGCAGAACTCTTGTGCGCCCGGGTAGATCGCGATGTCGGTGTCGTTGCAGTCGCCGCCCTTGGTGGCGTTGTAGTCGCCGCCGAGCGCGCACAGGCACGATCCCGAGGCCGCGGCCCCGTATTTGTCGCCGTCTTTGTCGATGTAGACGACCTTGCAGCCATCGGCGCCCATCTCGTCGGTCTGGCCGTAGCAGTTGTCG
>CAXRHS010000078.1:0-4088 GCA_964230235.1 Myxococcota bacterium | reverse complement strand
GACCTCGCCAATGACGGCCACCGACGGGCTGCGCAAGGACAGGGTGTCGCCCGCCAGCGCGCACGCGCCCAGCCTGGTGCGCAGCACGGTCTGGTCGGCGCGGCCGGCCCAGGTGACCCACGCCATCGGCAGGCTGTCTGGCCAACCCAAGCGGTGCAGCTGCGGCAGCCAGGTCGCGCGGTTGGCCACGCCCATCAGCACGACCAGCGTCAGCCTGCCGGTATAGGCCGGAAACGGCGGGTGGCCGTCGGCCACGTGCGCCGACACCACCGCAAACCCTTCGGCGACGCCGCGGTGGGTGAGCGCAATGCCGCCCAGCGCGGGCGCGGCGAGCGCGCTCGACACACCCGGCACGACCTCGCACGCCACGCCGGCCGCCGCCAGCGCCAGCACTTCTTCGCTGCCGCGGCCGAGCACGAACGGGTCGCCGCCCTTGAGCCGCACCACCGCCAGACCCTGGCCCGCTAGTTCGATGAGCGCCGCGTGGATGTCGCTTTGGGCCATGCCGTGATCGCCGCCGCGCTTGCCGGCGTGCACGATCCGCAGCGGCAGGTCGCGGTACAGCGCGGGATCGGCCAACGCATCGACCACTGCCACGTCGGCACTAGTCAAGATTGCCCAGCCACGCAACGTAATCAGGTCGGCCGCGCCGGGACCCGCCCCCACCAGATACACCTTGCCCTTTTGGGCGACAGGCAATTGGGGCGGCAGAGCGGGCGCAGGCACGGCGCCAGGGTAGCGCCGACCGCGGCGGATGCAAGCGCTGGCGCCACAACTGCGCGTGTCGGGGCGCAAGGCCTGTTTGCAGCGGTCCGCGGTGGACTGCCGGGATTTGCCGCTGACAGTAACTTGCCGCTGACCCTGGCGCGCCGCCCTGTTGCCCCAATCCACTTTCTACGCCAGCATGCGCGCCCTTGGCGGCGGGGCGACCGGGCGCTCCCTTTTTGCAAGACAGGCAGGTGCAGCGTGAACGGCGGCGCGTTGGTGGCAGAAGTCCTCAAGCGGCGCGGGGTGCCGTTCTTGTTCACCTTGTGCGGCGGGCACATCTCACCCATCCTGGTCGAGTGCAAAAAGCGCGGCATCCGCGTGGTCGACACCCGCCACGAGGTCAATGCGGTGTTTGCCGCAGACGCAGTGGCGCGCATGACTGGCATCCCCGGCGTGGCGGCGGTCACGGCCGGCCCGGGGATCACCAACACGATCACCGCGATCAAGAACGCGCAAATGGCGCAGTCGCCGCTGATACTGCTCGGCGGCGCGACTGCCACCGTGCTGCGCGGCCGGGGTTCCCTGCAAGACATCGACCAACTGGCGCTGATGCGCCCACACGTCAAGTGGATGGCGGCGTGCAAGCGGGTCAAAGACCTGGTGCCGGCGCTGGAAACCGCGTTTGAGATGGCGACCTCGGGGGTGCCTGGCCCGGTGTTTGTCGAGTGCCCGGTCGACCTTTTGTACGACGCCCAGACGGTCAAAAGCTGGTACCTGGTCAAATCGGCCGCTGGCAAGCAGGCGTCGTTTCAAGACAAGCTCATCGAACGCTACCTCAAATGGCACACAAACCGGTTGTTCGCGGGCGTGCAGGCCGACCCGTTTGGGCAGCCGCGGCCCGCGGAAGTGCCGGAGCCGCCGTCCGGTCTGGTCAACAAAGCGTGCGCCCGGCTTGGCAAGGCCGAACGCCCCGTGCTCGTCATCGGGTCCGGGGCGCTGCAGTGCCCGCAAGAGGCGGCGCAGATCGCGGCCGCGGTCGAAAAGCTCGGCATCCCCACGTATTTGTCGGGCAGCGCGCGCGGTTTGCTCGGGGCAGGGCACACCTTGCAGCTGCGCCACGGCCGCCGCAATGCGCTCAAGAAGGCCGACCTGGTGGTGCTGGCTGGGGTGCCGTGCGACTTTCGGTTGGACTACGGCAAGCACATTTCGCGGCGGACCTTCTTGATTGCCGCCAACCGCAGCTACGCCGACTTGACGCTCAACCGCAGCCCGGATCTGGCGGTGTACGCCGATCCGGGCCGCCTGCTGCAAGCCATGGCCGGTCTGCCGCCCGATGCGAGCCGTTGGTCGGGCTGGCTGAGCGAGCTGCGCGCGGCCGACGCCGACCGCGACACCCAGATCGAGTCCGATGCGGAGGCGCCCGCCGATGAGTACTGCAATCCGCTGACGGTGTGCCGGCAGTTGGAGCGCTTGCTACCGGATGACTCGGTGTTGGTGGCCGACGGCGGCGATTTCGTGGCGACCGCGAGCTACATCGTGCGACCGCGGCGGCGGCTGAGCTGGCTCGATCCCGGAGCCTTTGGCACCTTGGGCGTGGGCGGCGGGTTCGCGATTGGTGCCCAGTGCGTGCGACCCCAGGCGCAGGTCTGGATCGTGTATGGCGACGGTTCGCTGGGCTATTCGCTCGCCGAGTTCGACACCTACGTGCGCCACAAGCTGCCGGTCATTGCGCTGGTCGGCGTGGACGCCAGCTGGATGCAGATCGCCCGCGAGCAAGTCGAGGTTTTGGGCGACGCCTGTGGCACCGAACTGCTGCGCACCAGCTACCACAAGGCCGCCGAAGGGTTGGGCGGCGTGGGCTTTGAGGTCACCGACCCAAGCCAGCTGCCCGAGGTGTTTGCGCAGGCGCAAGCGGCCAGTCGAGCCGGCAAGCCGGTGCTGATCAACGCACAGATCGGCCGCACCCAGTTCCGCAAAGGCTCGATCTCGATCTAGGTTTTGCCGCCAACGATGACCAAATTGATGAATGACCAATCCCTTCCGCGCGCCGTGGTCACAGGCGGCGCCGGCTTTGTCGGCTCGAGCTTGTGCGAACGACTGCTGGCCGACGGCTGGCGGGTGCTCGCCATCGACAACCTGTGCACCGGCCGCCAGGCCAACGTGGCGCATTTACTGGCTGATCCGCGTTTTGAGCTGCGCATCGCCGATGTGTGCGACCCACTGGCGGTCGACGGCCCGGTGGCGGCGGTGTTGCAGTTCGCTTCGCCGGCGTCGCCGTTTGATTACCTGGCGCTGCCGATCGAGACGTTGCGCACCGGCGCCCAGGGCACGCTCAACGCGCTCGAGCTGGCAAAGTCCAAGGGCGCGCGGTTTCTGTTGGCCTCAACCAGCGAAATCTACGGCGATCCGCTGCAGCACCCGCAGCGCGAAGACTACCTGGGCAATGTGTCGTGCACCGGCCCGCGCAGCGTCTACGACGAAGCCAAGCGCTACGCCGAAGCGGCGACCATGGCCTACCAGCGCAGCCACGGTCTGGACACCCGCATCATCCGCATCTTCAACACCTACGGGCCACGGATGAAGCCGCGCGACGGTCGGGTGGTCACCGCCTTCTTGGTGCAGGCGCTGCTCGGCGAACCGCTGACCGTATTTGGCGACGGCCGCCAGACCCGCAGCTTTTGCTACGTCGATGACCTGGTCGACGGCATCGTGCGCGTGCTCGACCGCGGCGACCACCAGCCCTACAACCTCGGCAACCCGAGCGAATTCACCATCGCCCAGCTGGTCGGCGAGGTCGAAAAACTGCTTGGCCCACAAAAGGTCACCTACCTTCCGCTGCCGCAAGACGACCCGACCCGCCGCTGCCCGGACATTGGTCGCGCCAGCTCGCAGCTGGGCTGGGTGCCCAAAGTGGCCCTCGCGCAAGGCCTGGTGCGCACCCTCGACGGCCTGCGCCACACGCTGGCCGACGCGCAGTAGGCCACGATGCCACACCGCATTCTGATCCTGGACTTTGGGTCGCAGACGACCATGCTGATTGCGCGGCGGGTGCGCGAGCTGCAGGTGTATTGCGAGATCTGGCCGTGCACGCGCGCGCTGGCGGAGATTGCCGCGTGGCAGCCGGCGGGCGTCATCCTCTCGGGCGGTCCGTGTTCGGTGTACGACCCGGAGGCGCCGCGGTGCCCCGACGTCTGGCAGCTGGGCGTGCCGGTCCTCGGGATCTGCTACGGCATGCAGTCGATGGCGCAGGACCTCGGTGGCCAGGTCGCAGCCGGCAAAACCCGCGAGTTTGGCCACGCGCTTTTGCAGGTGCACCCGACCGGCATCGGCCTGCTGGGCGGTCTGGACGCGGCGCAGCCGGTGTGGATGAGCCACGGTGA
>CAXRHS010000077.1:0-5735 GCA_964230235.1 Myxococcota bacterium | reverse complement strand
GGAGTTCAGACGTGTGCTCTTCCGATCTCTCGGCGTTGCAGTCGTTGTCGGCGCAGTCGGTCAGGCCGTCGGTGTCGTCGTCCTTGGCATTCTTGCAGTCGAGTTCCTTGGGCACGAGCTTGCAGGCCACATCCTGGGCGCAGTCGCTGTCGGCACAGTCGACCTGGCCGTCTTTGGCGTCATCGATCTGGTCGGTGCAGTTGGCTTCTTTGATGGGCTGCAGACAGGCTGCGTCGGTGGCGCAGTCGTTGTCCTGGCAGTCGGTCTGGCCGTCGCCGTCTTCGTCGACCTTGTCGGTGCAGGCGATGTCGGTGGTGGGCTTGAGGCAGGCCGCCTCCTGGGCTCACTCGCTGTCGGCGCAGTCGAGCGCGCCGTCTTTGTCGTCGTCGAGCTTGTTGGTGCAGTTCTTTTCGCTGCTGACGTTGCTGCACTCCGCGGCATTGGCGCAGTCGTTGTCGCCGCAATCGGTCTGGCCGTCGCCGTCGTCGTCCTTGCCGTCGCCGCACGCGGTCTCGCTGGTGTTGCAGGTGTTGGTGCCACCTTTGCAGGCGCCGTCGGCGCAGGTGTCGTCGGCGGTGCACGGGTTGCCGTCGTCGCAATAGGCCGTGTTGTTGGTAGCGACGCAGCCGGTTGCTTTGTCGCACTTGTTGTCGGTGCACGGGTTGCCGTCGTCGCAGCCCTTGGGCTTGCCGCCCTCGCAGGAGCCGGCGGCGCACGCTTCCGCTTCGGTGCAGGCGTTGCCGTCGTCGCAGGCTTCGCCGTCGGCCTTGGGTGCCGCGCTGCAAGTGCCGGTAGCGGTGTTGCAGGTCGCCTTTTCGCACACCTTGAGGCCGTCGAGCTTGCAGTCGTCGTCTTTGGTGCAGCCGCCGGGCGGCACGTCGGTCAGCGTCGTCCCGCTGTCGTCGACCGTCGCGCCGTCGGTCGGGCTGGTCTCCGCGCCCGTCGCGCCGTCTTTCTTGATGTCGACGCCTTTGCCGTCGCCCAGGTTGATGCCGGCGTCGCTGCCGCTGGCGGTGCCGCCGCCGCCGCTGGTATTGGACGGTTGCGCGGGGTCGCTGCATGCGGCAAGCAACGCCAGCAGGCTGGCAGCAGCGACTAGGCTCAGGGGCTTGAACAGGTCAAAGGTACGCATGAAGCAACTCCGAATCGGGGCGCGGCAGTGCCGCGGGTCGGTCAAAATAGGGCAAGCGGATCGGCCTAGTACCAGGCCTTGGTCTTGGGCGCCCCAAGTCCATAGGCCGCGACGGCCTGACGCAGGAAGAACGGCACCTCGACATAGCTCTGCAGCTTGAGGCACGCGCCGTTGGACGTGCACTTGCAGCCCTTGTTGATCTTGGCCGCGCAGGTCGCGGTGGCATCGTAGGCCGGGTCGTACTTGACCACGGCTTGGCCATCGGCGCCCAGGACCGGCAGCAGCCAGTCCGGCTCGCCGTCGCCGTTCAGGTCGGGGCCGGGGGTGGTCTCGTAGGCCTTGGCCAGCAGTTCGTTGGCGTACTGCAGCACGCGCGCCGCGATGCCTCTTTCGACCACCTTGCCAAACAGGGTCTCGCGACCATAGGTGCGCGCGATGTAGACCTTGCCGGTCGGGTCGTGGAACTCGATGCGCGAGGCATAGGTCGGCGACGCATCCTCGCCCATTTCATAGACCCGCATCATGTCGAGCCAATTCTGCTTCTGGTTCTCGGGCAGGTACAGCATCGTCCAGGCAATCAAGAACTTCTGCTGCTCCCAGCCGATCTGGCTGTCCACCGGCGCGGTGTCCACCACGTTCTGGGCGCCAAAGGCCGCCTGCAAATCGGTGCCTGCGCTCTGGCAGATGGTCGATCCCGGCCCGGGGAAGCACGCCTTGGGGGTCGCGCCAATCCAACTGGTCCAGCCGATCGCCTGCTGCGGATAGCCTTCTGGGTCAAGCGGCACGTCGCCCTTGGCGTTGACGGCCACACGCGGACCCTTGAGGGCCTCGTCGCCAGTCAGCGCGTTGGCCATCATGCGGCGGTACGCATCGGGGAACAGATCGGCCATCGACACCGAGCGATAGCGCGCATCGGTGAAATCGCCAAGCGACGAACTGATGAAGTTGTCCACCGACTCGGTCAGCAGCATCGACACGTACATCTTGTCGTAGTACGACCCGGCGTTCATGGTGTACTCGGCGTCGTATTCGCCCTTGTCGTCGGCGAGCTGGTTTTCGACCAGCTTGCCACCGTAGGCCACGTTGCCAAAGTAGCCGGTCGCGCCGTTGTGGATGTTGAACGCGGTCGGCTTGGTGGCGTTGCTGATCTTGCTCTCCATCGACCGCATCACGCCCTGGTCGTCCTTGAAGTGCGGCCCGGGTTCCGGTCGCGCCAGCAGGCGGCCAAAGTGGTCGAATACCATGCCAGCCGCGAGCATCGGACTTGGGAAGAAGTTCTTGGCCGCGTAGGCCCACAGCTCATCGGCATCGGTCTGCGCCTCTTCGGCGACGGAGCGGTAGATGTTGCGGTACAGGCCCAGGCCCTTGGCGCCGTCGCGCATCTTCTCGTTGTAGCGGCCGAGCGTGCGGTTGGCGGCGCCTTTGACCGAGAAGCTTTTGCGACCGCGGCGGTAGTTGTCGAAGACATGGCCGACTTCTTGCATGGTGACCATGAAGTTGAAGATCTCGTACTGGTCGGCGCCGTTGTCGTGGCGGTACACGCTGGCGTTGCCGAGGTCAGCCCAGCGGTCGGTGGCAAAGCCGTAGGGCACGCGCACGCGGTTCAGCGGATCCACGCCTGGGCCGGCGCGGTAGTTGGTGGCCTCGCTGGCGTTGGCCTGGCGCAGTGAGTTCCACGGCACGTAGTCGACCCGCTGCGACTTGCACTTGGTGGTCGCACCATTGACGTTGACCAGCAACCCGTCGAGCAGCGGACTCCACGCACCTTCGGCCGCTTCGTCCCAGCGCGCCGGCTTGTACTGGGCGACGTCTTCGACGGCGGCGCAGTCGTTGATCAGGGCGTAGTTCTTGTTCAACTGCGAGTAGTGGATGTCGGCGCCATTGTACTTGGGCTGCAAGCCCAGGATGCCGCCAAAGTTGTCCATCTTGGTCAGGGCGCCCTTGCCGCGCGCCGCGTTGGACTTGTATTTCTCGTCTTCGTACACCGCCACCGTGTCGCCGTAGAACATGCGCGCCGCCGCAAAGTCGTAGGCACCCAGCCCCAGCAGGTCCTGGGTGGTCTCGCCGGCGTAGTCCATGACCGACGAGTGCATCCACATCCAAATCAGGTTGTCGCGCTCTTCGGTGGTCACCGGGTCGAACCAGCGCGGACCCACGCATGCCGCGCCGTCTTTGGCCAGGCTGGTGCAGGCCTTGGTGTTGCTGCCGTCGCTGGTGCGCAATTGCCAGTATTGCGGCCGGAAATTCATCGCATCGCTCGAGCTGATGAAGTTGTGCCGTAGGCCAATGCTGTGCCCCATTTCGTGAATGATGACCGCGTAGTGGACCTTGCGCGCCAGGTATTGCTTCATGCGGTCGGCGCGCTTGTGTTGCAGGTCTTTGCTCTGGTTCGGGTCGAATTTGCCGAATTTCTCCTGCAGCACCTGGCCCAAACCGGCAATCGACATGGGCGCGTCTTGCATCTGCAGGATGCAAGCGCCGCGATCGCTGAGCGCCGTCTCGCGCATGCGCCGGAACTCCCGCTGCACACTGGGATTGCCGCCGCGCAGCGGCGACGCCAGGTTGAGCACGCCCTGGCTCATCGGCATGCCGCCCAGGCCGTGCAGGTGCTGGACATGTTCGGTCATCAGCGCCGCTTCAAACGCGCTGCCCTGCGCCTGCTGCCGGCGCGCGGCGTACAGTGGCGCATTGACCGAAACCGCCCCGTCGGCGGCGGTCACGTACTCCAGCTTCTCTTTGACCTTGGCCGCCAACTGCACTGCCGCCGGGTGCTCCTGCGCGAACTTCTCGGCCTGCGCGTCGGTCATGCGCATGCCGGCGCCGTCGCCCACGTGCTCGTCGACCTGCTCCGCAGTCAGGTGGCCAAGCGCCCCCGTCTGGGCCGCCGCCACCGCCGCGCTCGACCAGTCGCGGATGTAGGTGCCGTTGGTGATTTCTTCGGTCTTGAGCTCTTTGGCAATATAGCGCGCCTGGTCGACCAGGCCCTGGCTGAACAGGTCGTTGACGTGGGTCCACACGTTGATGCTGGCCGACACCACCTCGCCCGACAGCGGGTCATCGGCGTCGACCATGATGCCCCACGGCGACGGCGTCTGCGGCGCGACCATCGCATTGACCGCGTGGTAGCGCAGGTCGCCGCGGCGGGCGTGCACCGCTTCATTGCAGCGCTTGACCGTCTTCCAGTCGCCGCTCGCCTGGGCTTGCGCGCAGGCGCTCGCGGTCCAGGTCGGCGGCAGCCGCGCGTCCTTGGGCGCGCACAGATCCGGATCGTCGGCGTGCACCGGGCTGTGGCACAGCACCACCATCTCTGGCGCTTTGGCGACCGAGATGATGCCGGCATCCAAGCCGCGCTTCTTGCCGAGCGTGTCGGCGAGCGCGGCGCACTTGGCTTCGTCGCGCTTGTTGTCCTTGTAGGCGACGCCGTGCCGGCAGTCGTCGACTTCGCGCGCCAGCTGCACCAGGTCCCAGTGGTCTTCCATCTGGCCCTTGTACATCGGGAATTTGGCCGCGCATTCGTTTCGCTTCGCCTCATCGCCGTTGGCGAGATGGGCGCACTCGGCATACTTGGCGGTCACGACGGCCGTGCGCATCGCCACGTCCCACTCATGGGTGGCTTCTTCGGTGGCGCCAAAGTAGTCCTGGCTGCTGCCGCTGGCGTAGTACCACACCACCGGTCGCTCTTTGCGTTTCTGGTACGGCAGCGTGCAGCGCTGCTTGAAGGTGTCGCAGCGCGAGCCAGGGCCGGCGGCCTCGCATTCGTCGGCGGTGCCGTTCTTGTCGGTGTCGCGGTTGGGGTCGCCGCCGTACGGCGTGCCGATGCACGACTTGTTGCTGCACTTGTCCTGCGGAACAAAGCACTTGATCTCGCCCAGCATCTTGGCGGGATCCTTGTAGTAGTGGCTGCGCTCCCACACGTTGTACTTGTCGGCAAAGCGGTGCCAGCGGTCGTCGGTCATGCCGTAGCTGCGCGCGTAGCCGTTGCGCTCGGTGGTAAAGATGCCGTAGGCCTGAAAGCGGTAGCCGTCGTACTCGATCGGCTCGAAGTCGGTGTCTTCGACGCGCTTGAACGCCTGGCGGACGGTCAACTCGACCGGGTTGCAGTTGCCGGCAGGCTCGGTGCCGCCAGCGAATTCGGGGGGCAACATGCAGGCCGGAAACTTGTCGATGCCCCAGCCCAGGTGCGCGAGGTCGATGAGCTTGGGCCGCGCAAACGCCTTGTTGGTCACGTCGAAGTAGCTGCCGTCCTTGGCGAAATACGGTGCGTTCTCGTCGTTGGGGTCGTTGATGTCAAACGCCATCGACTCGTACTGCACGCCGCCGTAGATGCCGACCATCGACAAGGTGTCGAAATCGTAGCTGTCTGTGTTCAGGTTGCGGCTCCAGTCGACCCGCATGTAGCGGCGCTCGTACCACGGCCGATCGACGCCGTTTTCTTCGAGCACGTTCAGTTCTTCGCCGGTGGTCGAGTTGTAGCTTTTGCGGATGTCGAAGTGCGAGGTAATCGGGTAGGCGCACACGATGACGCCGTCGTTGGTGGCCTTGCCGGCGCCCTTGCCGTCGGTGCCCTCGATGCGCTCGTAAGCCATGCGTCCGATGAGCAGGT
>CAXRHS010000076.1:0-3573 GCA_964230235.1 Myxococcota bacterium | reverse complement strand
ATACGACGAGCGCCTGGGCAAGATTGCCCGTTACGGCGGCATCGTGGCGGCGCCCGTGGCGCGCGAAATCGCGCGCTTTGCCCTGCCCTACCTGGGCGTTGCGCCGAGCCCGGGCGCGCCCTACCTGGACAAGGACGACCCGGAGAAGGCGCGCGCGCGCGCCGAAAAGAACGGCCAGCTGGCGAAGAAGGCGGCTGAAAAACTAGTGGTTTCGGCGACCGGCGCCCCCCTGCCCGCGCCGCTGCCCGAGCAGTTTGCGCAGCTGTCGGCCGGTTCCACCGCCACCGTTGACGCCGACCTGCCGCTCGAGTCGGCGCGGGTTCCCGACGTGCGCGGCATGCCCATGCGGGTGGCGCGGCTGCGGATGGCAACCCATGGTCTGCACCTGGTGCCGGCCGGCAGTGGCCTCGCCACCACCCAGGCACCGGCGGCCGGTCAAATCGTGGCCAAAGGCAGCGCCGTGGTCGCGCAATTCGTGCGCCTTAGCGCCGTCGCCGACAAGGAGCCGAAAGAACAGGTCGACGCCGACGCGGTCGAAGACGCGGCGCCAGAGGACAAGGCCAAGGCCAAGGCCTTGGTGCCAAATGGCAACCGAGCCGCAGCGCCCGCCCAGCCGCGGCCGCCCAAGGCCGACCCGGCCAAGAAACCGGCGCTGCCCGCAAAGCCGGGCATTGCCAACAAGCCGGTCCCTGGAGCCAAGCCGATGGTCGCGGCCAAGGCAGGAGCCGTCAGCTCGCCTGCCGGAGCGGCCAGGCCAATCGCCCCGGGGTCAAAACCGGCAATCGCTGCAAGGCCGACCGCTGCAGGCAAGCCGAACCAGGGCGGAAAGCCCGGCGCGCCGTCGGCGGGACCGGCTGGCGCCCAGGTGCCGGCAAAACCGGCTAGGGCAAGCAAGCCCGGCGCAGCCGCCAAACCACCAGCCGCAAAGCCTGCGGTCGCGCCAGCCAAGGCAAAGCCCTCCGCGGGAGTGCATCCGTGAGCACGCTGCAGCCCATGACCTTGGGCGCCTTGCTGGACAGCAGCGGGGTGCTTGCCAACCTGGCCGACGCGGTCGATGCCGGCGTTTTGGTGGGCCGCGTCGTCAGCGATTCGCGCCAGGTGGTCCCGGGCGACCTCTTTGTCGCCTGCCGCGGCGCGCGCAGCCACGGCATTGCTTTTGGCTCCGAAGTGGTGCGCCAGGGCGCGGTCGCCATCGTCAGCGACGAACCGGTGTCGAGCGCCCTGCTGGCAGAATGGAACGTGCCGCTGGTCCTGGTCAGCAACGCGCGGGCTTGCCTCGGGCCATTGGCGTCCGCGCGGTTGGGTCACCCCAGCCGCACCTTGCAGGTGATCGCGGTCACCGGCACCAATGGCAAAACCACGACGACCATCCTGATTGCGCAACTGCTGACCGCGGCGGGCTTTCGCGCTGCGGCGGTTGGTACGACCGGAATCTGGACCGCGCAGGGAATCCGGCCGAGCGCGCTCACCACGCCAGAGGCCACGGATCTTCAGCAACTTTTTGCAGATTTGCTCGCCGAAGGGTTTACCCACGTCGCCATCGAAGCCAGCAGCCACGCCCTGGACCAGTTGCGCTGCGATGGCAGCCACTTTTCAGCCGCGGTGTGGACCAACCTCAGCCACGACCACCTGGACTACCACGGCACCATGGAACGGTATGCCGCTGCGAAACTGCGTCTTTTCACCGAGTTTGGGGTTCGCGCCGACCGCTGCTTTGTCAACGCCGACGACGACTGGGCGGCCGACCCGTGGAACAAGGGGCTTGCGCAGGCGTTTAGCCTCGGCAGCCACCCCGCGGCAGAGCATCAGGTCAGTGACTTGCGCTGCGACTTGCAGGGCCTGCGCGGGGTGCTGCGCTCGCAAGGCTGGGCCGACCTGGCCTTTCGCGCGCCGTTGGTGGGCCGCCACAACGCCGAGAATTTGGCTGCCGCGCTGCTGGTCGGCCGCGCCCTGGGCGTCGATGCCGCGACGCTGCAACAGGCGTGTGCAGTCCTCGCGGCGCCGCGTGGCCGCCTGGAGCCGGTGCCCAATGACAGAGGCGTGCTGGCGGTGGTCGACTACGCGCACACCCCCGACGCGCTGCAGAAGATCCTGACCGCCCTGCGGCCATTGGTGGCCCCCAACCGGCGCTTGTGGCTGGTGTTTGGCTGCGGCGGCGACCGCGACCCGGCCAAGCGCCCGGTGATGGGCCGGATTGCCGGCGAACTCGCGGACATTTGCGTGGTTACGTCCGATAATCCAAGAAGTGAGCAACCGCTGGCCATCACGGAGGCCATTGCAGCCGGGATACGGCCCACCCGCGCCGTGCAGGCGACCTCGGTGGATGAGCTGACAATTCGGCGCAATCACGCAGCTTTTCTGGTCGAAGTCGATCGCGCGCGCGCCATCGCGGTGGCGGCGGCTGGCGTCGAAGCGGGCGACGTGCTGTGCATCGCCGGAAAAGGCCATGAAACAACTCAGATTATCGGCGCGGTGAGTCGGCCCTTCGACGACCTCGCGGTGGCCCGCAGGGCGCTGCAGGGCGAGCCGGCGCGGGCAGACCGCATGGAATTTGGTGGGTTCTACTTCGACGCCCTGCTCGCCGCGTCGGCGACGGGCGGGCGGGTCGCGCAAGCCGGCACGGCGGTGACTGCGGCGCTCTGCACAGATACCCGCGCGCTTGCGCACGGAGCGCTTTACGTCGCGCTGCGCGGCGAGCGGTTCGACGGCGCCCTGTTTATCGGCGAGGCGATCGACAAGGGCGCTTGCGGCATCGTGTGTGCGCGCGGAACTGCCGGTCCGTGGACGGCGAAGGCAGCTGCGGCTGGCGCGTGGCTGGTCGAGGTCGCCGACCCACAGGCGGCCCTGGGCGCGCTGGCACGCGCGCATCGCGGGCGGTTCAGCTTGCCGGTCGTCGGCGTGACCGGCAGCACCGGCAAGACCACCACCAACGAGTTGACCGCGCTGGCCCTGTCGGCCCTTGGCGATGTGTTGGCGACCTATGGCAACCACAACAACCAGATTGGCGTGCCGCAGACACTGGCCGGGCTCGGCGGGCACCACGCCGCCGCCGTGGTCGAGATGGGCATGTCGGTGCCCGGTGAGATTGCGCTGCTGGCGGCGATGGCGCAGCCGCGGGTTGGCATCGTGACCTCGATTGCCGAGGCGCACCTGGAAGGGCTGGGCAGCGTCCAGGCCATCGCAGAAGAGAAGTTTGCGCTCATTGCCGCCTTGCCGGCCGACGGTGTGGCGATCCTGCCCGCCGCCGAGCCGCTGCTGCGACCGCTCGCAGCCGGTCTGGCCTGTCGCGTGGTGTGGTTCGGCCGCAGCGAGGGCCAGGTCCGGCTGGTCGGGCCTGTTCGCTTTGCGGGCCTGGACCGCGGCGAACCGGTGCAGCATTTTACGGCCAGCGTCGGCGGTCGGCCGGTCGCGGTCGCCCTGCCCGGTTTGGGCGTGCACCTGGCGCACAACGCGTTGGCCGCGCTGGCGGCGGCGTGGGTGCTCGGCGTGGACATCGCGGCGGCGGCGGCGGCCGTGCACGGCTATCGTCCGGTCGGTCAGCGGCTGCTGCCGGCGCGCATCGGGCCCTGGCGG
>CAXRHS010000075.1:0-2607 GCA_964230235.1 Myxococcota bacterium | reverse complement strand
TCGAAGTCCTTTGCCCGGTGGTCGTGGAAGAACGCCTTGCGCAGCCGCAGGCCCCATAGCGGCGGGGTGCGCCAATCGCGCGGCGTCGCGGCGCCGTCGGTGATGCCGTCCGCGTTGTCGGGGCCCATGTCGTGCAGCACCAGGTTGCTGGAGATGCCGCGGACCGGTCCCAGGTCGGCTGTGTGGCACGTCGCGCAACCAATCCGGTCGAAGACCGCTGCGCCGGCCTTGCCCTGCTCGGTCACCGGTCCGCGCGGCGGCGGGGCGAGGTTGCCGACGAACGCAACATAGTCCGCAATTACAGCCTCGTTGGCCTCGGGATCCGGCACGGCGTCCTGGTCGCGATCCATCCCTGCAAACTCGGGAAAGGTCAGGCCGAGGTCCAGGTACAAGGAGTTGATCACGAAGCGCCGCAGTTCCAGGTTGTGCGCCTTCATGCCCCAGCGCGACAACTTGCCGCTGCGCTCATTGAACCGGCCATGCACGCCGTCGCCATCGCGGTCGGTCGGATCGGCACCGGCCGCGATGACATCGGCGGCGATGGTGTCGATGGCCCCGACGCCAAACAGCATCGGCGCGCGCACCTTGGACACCACCGAACCGGCGGGCGCTGGTTCGGGCGCAAAGCCGGCGACAGCCTTCTCTTGCAAAATCTGCACATCAGGCTTTCCCGGCGGAACGAATACGGTCAGCGCGACCTTCATGTCGCCTTCGCCACCCAATTGCGGCCCCTTGTGGCACTCTCCGCACGCCTTTTGCACATAGCGCGGCCCCAAGCCGCCCGCCAGGCCAGGCCCGTCGCGAAACAGCACCCGACCGCGCACGAACGCGGCCAGTTGATCCGCCGTCAAGCCAGGCCGCGGTCCGCCCACCTGACCGACCTCGGGTGTCTTGGCGAACTCGGCCGCCAACGCTTCCGTCCCGGGCGGCGCTTGCAGTGGCAGCAATGCTTGCAGTGCGGGTGACTGGCTGGCGGCGGACACCAGATCCGGCGCCGCATCGGGTCCGCGACAGTGCGCGCCGAAACAAATGAGGGCGATGAGCAACGACGGCCAGGGATGGGCGAATCGCATGGTGGGCCAGCCTGTTCCGGCCGCGAGCCGCGGTCGGGACCTGCGCGGCGCTTCCGGTCCCAAGAACGGTCTGGCGCAACCACCAGTTGCGCGGACACGCCCTGACCAGTGCCGCGTTGCCAGCCCACCGGGCGATCGTGCGCCGCGGCCCAGCCTGCGTCAACGCGAAATGGCGGTGGACGACGACCGCATGACACAGCGCCGCGTGGAGCACGCCGTTGTCACAATTCCGGCGGCGGCAAGCCAATCGCTTCATGCGTCGCCGCCGGCTTGCTGCTGCGCGGCTTTTCGGCGGCGCGAGACTCAAAATGGTCGCGATTGCACGCGGTTGCGTGAGAGCCAAAAAAACACCTTGCGCACCGCCAGGTTTTGCCCTACCCTGCGTTTCGCCGCCGTGTCCTGGCGCGCCCCGGGTTTGTACTGCTGCCGTATTCGACCGCTCGCGCCGCCGCAAACCCGGTTCGCCACCCAGCCCCGCATTTCGCCGACACCGTAGCCCGCCGACCCTTGGGTCTTTCGACCTGACCGCGACACGTCACCCATTTGGGTCCCGGTCGTCGCATCGGCGTTCTTCTCACCCTGCCGTCCAAACCGGACCACGGGTTTTCTGTGCGCCGCCGCTGGCCGCGCGTTTCTTGTCCATAGGAAAGCATGTCTTTTGAATCTCTGAATCTCATCGAGCCCTTGCAGCGCGCCGTGCGCGAACAGGGCTACACCACGCCGACGCCCATCCAGGTCCAGGCGGTCCCGCCGTTGCTGGCTGGCAATGACCTGCTCGGCTGCGCCCAGACCGGCACGGGCAAGACCGCAGCGTTTTCGCTGCCAATCCTGCAGAAATTACAGCAGAACCGCCAACCGGGTCCGCGCCGCCTGCGGGTGCTGGTATTGGCGCCGACGCGCGAACTGGCGCTACAAATTGCGGAATCATTTGAGACCTATGGCCACTACACCCCGGTGTCGGTGGCAGTCATCTTCGGCGGTGTCGGCCAGCAACCGCAGGTGGACCGCCTGCGCCGCGGCGTCGACGTGCTGGTGGCAACACCGGGGCGCCTCATCGACCTGATGGGCCAGGGCCACGTGCGCTTGGGCGACATTGACACGCTGGTGCTCGACGAGGCCGACCGCATGCTCGACATGGGCTTTGTGCGCGACGTCAGGCGCATTGTCGAGCGGTTGCCGGTGCGTCGCCAGACCATGCTGTTTTCAGCGACGTTGGCGCCCGAGGTTGTCGACCTCGCCCGCGGGATGCTGCGCGATCCGGTGCAGGTGTCGGTGACCCCGCAGGCGACGACGGTCGAGAAGATCAAACAGTCTGTGTACTTCGTCGAGACCGCCGACAAGCGTGCGCTGCTCGAAAACCTGCTGCGCAACCCGGCCATCGAGCGCGCCATCGTGTTTACGCGAACCAAGCACGGCGCCGACAAGGTGGTCAAGAACCTCGCCGCGGCCGACATCGGTGCGCTGGCGCTGCACGGCAACAAGTCGCAGAACCAGCGGGTGCGGGCGCTCGATGCCTTCAAGGACGGCAGCACTC
>CAXRHS010000074.1:0-3811 GCA_964230235.1 Myxococcota bacterium | reverse complement strand
CAGTCGCAACCGCGGGGCAGGCCGCGCGCAACGTCACCAACAGCAGCAGTCGCCAGGCCGGCAACGTGGGCGGGCGCGGCGGTGCGACCTCCAGCGCGGGCGGCGCGGCCGGTGCCGGAGCCAACGCCATCTTGGCTGCCGTTGGCAATGCGGGCACCTATGCGGGCGGGCGCGCAGCGGTCAACCCCGACACCGGCAAAGAGGCTGCGGGGCTCAAGCCTGGCGGCGGCCAGGCCGATCAGGGTCCGCGCACGCCGGGCGAGGCGGGCGCACAGGTAGGTGCGCAGGGGGCTGGCGGCGGTGGCGGTTCCAGCAGCGGCGACGTCAGCAACCCGCAGCGGTCGATGCTCGCGCAGACACCGACCGGCGACGGCGGGGGCGGCAAGCCGGACTACCTGATGATGTTCAACCACCTCGCCAAGTGGGAGGGCGGCCTGTCGCGCAACGCCAGCGACGCCGCAGCAGCCCATCCATGTCCCGACATGTACGACGGTCAGTACGGCTGGCACACCAACAAGGGTGTGACCTGGCAGACTTTTCAGAGTGCGGCGCCCCTGCTCGGGTACAGCAAGACCGACAGCAAGAAGTTCTTTGCCATGACCGACGACCTGGTCAAGCAGATCTTCAAGGCCAAGTACTGGGACGCTGTCAAAGGCGACGAGTACAACTCGCAGGTGGTCGCCAACATCTTTTCGCAGTGGGCGTGGGGCAGCGGCGTGTCGGGGGCCCTGGGCGTGCTCAAAGGCGTGGTCGAGGTCAATTCTTGGGCTGAAGCGCCGGCAAAGATCAACGACTTGATTGCCAAAGACGGCGAGCGCGCTGTGTTCGAGGCCCTGATGCAGCATCGCCGCGACTTTCTCATCTCGATCAGCAAGCCCGGGACCGCCAACAACAAGTTCCAGAAAGGCTGGCTGCGCCGCCACGACGAATTCTACGACCTGAACAGCAAGCTGGTCGACGGCCAGCAACTGCCCGAGATGGGCGGTTAGGGCCCGTAAAAAATCTAATCGATTTTCTACGTGGGCCCATTGCTTGCTCAGTGGGTCGCAAGCTCGCGACTTTGCAAGTCGACTCGCCGCTCCACCTCCTGTCGAGGTCGACTGAGTTATTATTTTACAGGCCCCTAGCCAGCCAGTGTGCATTTCGAACCGCGAGCCACCATGACCTCGATTGTCCTGCTGCGCGCCGTCAACGTCTCTGGCACCCAGTTGCTGCCAATGGCAGCGTGGCGCGCGCGCATGCTCGCCGACGGCCTGGGCAATCCCGAAACCTACATCCAAAGCGGCAACGCAGTCGTCGAATCGCCGATGCCGCCCGACCACCTGGC
This sequence comes from Myxococcota bacterium, assembly GCA_964230235.1. Classification (GTDB taxonomy): domain Bacteria; phylum Myxococcota_A; class UBA9042; order UBA9042; family UBA9042; genus SXRM01. The sequence goes on along the minus strand of CAXRHS010000074.1, from coordinate 2,484 downwards.
CGCAAGCGTGCGCGCAGGCATCCTGGCGGGCTTTGGCTTTGCGCCCGATGTGCTGGTGCGCTCGCCGGCCGAACTGGTGTCCGCGCTGCACAACCATCCGTTCGCCGGAGCCGATTCCGGGCGGGTCTACGCCTACTTCCTCGCCGAGCCGACCCCCACTGTCGACGCCGCACTTTTGGACGCGTTGCGGGTTGGCGAGGAAGCGTGGGCGCTCGGCCCTGGCGTGCTGTGGCTGTACCTGCCCGCTGGCGTCGGCAAGAGCAAGCTGGCCGACAAGCTGCCGCGCGCGGTGCGCTGCGTGATGACGGCGCGCAACCTCAAGACCGTGGCAGCGCTGGTGGCGATGGCGGAGCGGCGGGCAAGTGCAGCATGACCCAGCTACAGATGCAGGCTCGCCACCGAGCTATCACCATCGCTTTCGGAGTTGGCACGGTCGGGCGCGTCCGCATGTCCCTGTGCCGCCATCCACGCGCCAATCTCAGCCTTGCTCTGCCGCAGCAATTCGATCTCGCAGAGCGACAGCGTCCTCGACGCGCGCAAGATACCGAGCCTCTGATTCAGTAAGGCAGTCGAAGCCGTGACCGTAGCGGTGTCGCCACCAGGATTCGAATTCGGAGCCATGTGCGCGTCGAAGTGTCGCCAACGTCACCGGCGACAACGCCAAGGTAGTGGACCGCGGCTGACAGGTCAACACGCAGGCGCCGACAACAACGCCACCGGCTGACGTGATGTGCCCGCAAAGGTTGGCCAATGTTCCGCCCATCCCAACGAAGTCGTCGATGAGCACGTAGCGCGCGCCGCGGCTGACCTGGCCGGAAAACTGCGCTTGACGGGCAAGGCGTGCCACACCGCTGGCGCCTGTGTGCCGCACTGCATTGGCCTGCACGATTCCGGCCTCGACGGCAAGGTTCAAGCACTGCGCCAAGTGACAGGCCAACGCGTGGGGTATTGCGTTGATGCCGGCCTCTTCGTAAGCGTGAGCGCTACACAGCACGACGTCGCTGACCCACGGGCCGGGCCATGTGCGGCGCGCCAGTTCTGGCAGCACCAGTCCCTGCACTAGCTGGCGGGCGGCTTGGACAACCCCTGCGTTGGCGGCAGCGTAGCTTGCGTGCGTCTTGACCTGTGCGACTTCCGCAAGGCGTAGGACTGGCGGAAATTCACCGAGAGCAAAGCGTGTCGGCACCGGGTGTTCCTCGACGGCCAGTGTGGGCCGCCGAGTCTATCGCACCACAGTCGTGGCCGCACCTGAGCCCTGCACGGCCGTCACCGCCCCCGGCACCCCAACCGCCAGGCCTGCCACCGCCCGCACCGCCAGCGTCTCGCCCTGGCGCGCGTAGTCGACCGCCTCGGCCAGCACCCGCGCGGCCTCTTGCGGCGCGTGGTAGCCCATGCTGTTCTCGGCGGCAATGAAATCGAGGCGCCACTGGGCCTTGCGCTGCATCAGCAGCGCTGGCTTGAGCTGCTCTGCGGTCGCGCCGTGGGCCTTGGCCTGCGCAATCGCATCGAGCAACGCCACAATCGCCTTGCCGCCGCGCTGCAGCAGATCGTGGTTGCGACTTTGGATGACCGCCACGCGCTCGCCCAACTCTGCTTCGGTGGCCCGGTGGCAGGTCTGGCAGGCGCGGTTGATGTTGAGCAGCGGGCTGCGCACCCAGTGATCGCTAATCTTGCCAGCACCTTCGCGCATGTACGGCATGTGGCAGTCCGCGCATGACACGCCGCTGCGGGCGTGGATGCCCTGGCTCCAAAGCTCGAACTCGGGGTGCTGGGCCTTGAGGATCGGGGCCCCGGTCTCTTTGTGTGCATAGTCCAGAAACGGTGTGCCGTCCGGGCACTTCGTCTCGTCCCAGCTGCGCTCCATGTCCTCGGCCCGCAGGCCGTTGTTCCACGGAAAGGTCAGCGGCATCTTGGTCGAGCAGTAATACTCGACGTGGCATTGACCGCACACGAAGCTGCGCATCTCGTTGCGGGTGGCGTCGCGGTTGGGATCGTAGTCGGCTTTGCGCGGCCCCTTTCGCCACAGTTCGACGCTCGGCAGGGCCGGCAACGGCGCGTCGGACTTCGCCAGCTGCGCCATGGCCCGGATGAAGCCCGGTCGCGTGACCCGCAAACCCATGGTGTCCGGGCTGTGACAGTCGCCGCAGGTCACCGGATGCGCGTGGCCGCTGTCGTGCAGTTTCTGATTCAGTTCCTTATAGCTGTACTTGTAGGACTCCGCGAACCCCTTCTCGGCGTCACCTTGGCCCAGCTGCCGGTACAGCGGCATCACCGACGCGTGGCAATGCAGGCACGACCCCGACTGCGGCTTGGTCAGGCGCTGGGTCGCCTCCTGGTCGGCGAGCATGTACGCGTGGCCGCGGCGGTCGCGGTAGTCGATGCTGAACGCATAGCCGGCAAACATCCGCTTGAGCCACGGGTCGCGTTCGATCTTCTCTTCGGGCAGGGCCTCGCTGCCAGCGTGACCGCCAAACTTGGTCGCGG
>CAXRHS010000073.1:0-2293 GCA_964230235.1 Myxococcota bacterium | reverse complement strand
GTAGCTCAGGATGCCGGTGAACGCCGCCCACCACGCGACCGGCGCCCACAACAGCAGGCCGCCCGAGACCAGCGCATTGAACACGAAAAAGCCGCACCAGACCCACGTCACTGTCCGGCAGTAGGCTACTTCCTCGCCGGTCAGATCCGGGTTCACCAGCCGTGCGTAGCGCTCGACCATCGGCGTGTCGCGCAACGACCGGCCAAAGGTCAGCAACAGCGCGAGGTTGACCAGGGTGGGCACCGTCATCATCAGCCGTGGGTCGTCCAGCAGCACGCCACCGAGCAACAGCGCAGCAGCCAGCACCGGCGCCTGCGCCACCGCCCACCGTCCACCGGCCGGTACCTGCACGACCCGCGCCGCCGTGAGGGCGGCCACTAGCAGCACGGCCAGCCCGCCCACCCGCCGCGCCGACCAGTGCTGCAGCCCGTACCACAGCAAAAGTGGGTAGGTGATGCCGCCGACAGCAAGGACCGCGGCGAGCACGCGGCTCCAACGCGACGGCGTCGCGGCATCAGTCGGAGACGTCGCCACCCTGCGGGACTACGGCTCGGCGAGTTGCGCCTGCACGAGGTCTACGACGTCGCCAATCGTGCGAACTTTGCGCAGTTGATCCTCGGGCACGCGCTTGCCGGTGATCTCTTGCAGTTTGACGACCATGTCGATGGCGTCGATGCTGTCGAGGTCCAGGCCGTTGACCAGGTGCGAGTCCAGCGCGATGTCGTCGCGGTTGAGCTCAAACATCTCGACCAGCAGGTCGGCGATGCGCGCAAAGATTTCATCGCGGGTCATGGATGGGGCGCTCATGGGGCTCCTGCCGGCTGGCGACGGTTGGCGGCAATGTGTTGCGCAAGCGTCTGCACAGATTGAAAGATCTCGCGGGTGCGTGCGTCTTCGGCCTCGATGCGCACGCCAAACTTCTTGTGGATGGCCATCGCCAGTTCCAAAGCATCGATGCTGTCCAGCCCAAGGCCGGTGCGAAAAAGCGGCGCGGTGCTGTCGATGTCGGCCGGCGCGACGTCTTCCAACGCCAACGCCTCGACGATCAACACCTTGACTTCGTGTTCCAGATCCATGGTTTCCTTGTCTCAGGCTCCGGCCGGCTGCAGCGCCGCCCCATGCGGCAAATCCACCGCGGTCGCCGGGCCAATCCTGCCCTCGTACAGCCGAGCAGCGGCCGCGGCCATGGCCTTGCTATCTGCTGCAAAATCAGCCGGTTGCAGCACGGTCAGGTGCTGGACCGCGTGGTAGGGGATGGTGCGCGGCGCCCGATACCAGGGCGCGGTCTTGGCCAGCACCGGAGGCTGACACTGCGCCAGCAAAAGGACGACCGGCACATTGGCACGCACGGCCATCTCGAACGCGCCGCGCTTGAACGGGTGCAAGGCGTTTTCCGGCGACCGCGTGCCCTCCGGGAAAACCAGGACCGGCAAGCCCGCGGCGAGTCGCTCCGCTGCCTCAGAAAGAACACGCGCATTGTCCGCCGCCGACCCAGTGCCACCGTCGATGTGCCAGCAGTGCCGCAACAGGTTGCCGAGCAAAAGCCCCCGAAAAAGCGGACCTTTGACCACGCACGCCACGGTTGGCGCGGCCGCCAGCACCGCCGTGACATCGACCAGCGTCGGGTGGTTCGACACGATGACGCAGGGGCCATCGGGCAATTTCAGCTGCGTTTGGCGCGGGTCAGAGCGCAGCAAGAAGCCCCAGCGCATGCCATCGTGAAAAAGCCGGAACCCGGCTCGCACGATGCTTTGGGCGCGGTCGACCCGCGTGCGCTGATCGCCGCCCGCCAACGCCGCCAGCGGCAAGATGAGCCAGGACAGCAGCAGCCCGCCCACGTAGAAGCAAGCAAACGTCAGCGTCGTGATAGCAACGCGCAAGACCTGCCCGATGGGGACCAGCACGGACAACGAGTGCTCCCAGTGCCGCCAGCGGCAGCGCGGCCAGTATCCGGCTAGCGCAGCGAACGACTAAGGTGCGCGGTGGCCGCCAGAGCGGCGCAAGGGTAGCGCGCGGGGGGATGAGCGGCAAGGGGGCTGCCTGGGGGCAGGGTGTGGTTCCTGAAATGGGGGCGACCGGCGGGATGGTGCTCAGACACACCTCGCAAATACTGCCGGCCGCTGAAGCCGCGGCCTAGGTGTGCAAAGCCTTTCCTGCGCAAGGCTAAGTAATCAAATACAAAATCCCAGCCCGGCGCAGGCCGGGCTTGGCATCCTGAGCCCGCGGCTTCAGCCGCAGGGAGCAACACGAACGTCGCGTAGTTACACAAGTTGCGCCCAGCACGCGGTGGACC
>CAXRHS010000072.1:0-5096 GCA_964230235.1 Myxococcota bacterium | reverse complement strand
CCGCTGCGGGCGCTGCAGCCGGGACCGGGGCTGGGGCAGCGGCTGGCGCGGTGGCCGGCGCGGCACCCTCGCCCACAACCGCCACGCTGACCACGCCATCATTGAGCGCGGAGTCCCACATGCGGTCGAAATCGCTGGCGTCGGCAACCCGCGGCGCAACCGCAGTGTGCCACTGCTGGCGCAGGTACGGCAGGATCGTCTGCGGCTTGCCGTCGGCATCTTGCACGCCAGACCAGGCCAGCAGCAGGTCCTCGCCCTGGCGGGTGTCGAAAAGCGGATTGACGAGCGGCTGCTGCACAGCGGCCAGCCCGGCCACCACTTCGTGGTCGCCCCAGCTCTCCAGCGGGTGGTTGGCGGCCGCGACCAGCTTGCACGCCGCGGCGGTCTCATGCTGGCGCCCGGCAATCGCGATCGACACCTTGGCCTTCTTGAGGCCATCTGCCCACTTGGCCGCGTGCTTGCTGTCGTAGGCCGGGTTGACGCCCCACAGCACGGCGCCCGTCAGTTCGCCCTTGCCCAGTGCGTCCAGCACCTCGGCTTCGGCGGCCGCCGACCCCTGCAGGCCTTGGAACGGCGCGTCGAGGTCCAGCGTTTTTCCGTAGTTGCCTAGGGCTTCGTTGATGACGTTGACCGCAGCCTGCACGGCGACATCGCTCGAATCGGCTACCACCAGGCACTTGCCTGCCGCGGCGTCGAGGTCTTTGACCCAACCGTCCATGTGCTTGGCGTAGTCGCCCTTTGCTTCGCCAGCGGGCACCTGGACCGCCAGACCCTTGGCAGCGGCGACTTTGGCGGCGAGCGCAAGCACCAGGCAGCGCTGTTCGCTCGGCAAGATGCGCACGCGGGCGTCCGCGTTGCTGCCGGTCAGCGACAGCCGGCTCTCGACCGCGACCAGCTTGGACATCGCAGTCTTGTCCGCCGACACCTTGCGGCCGGGCGCCCACTGCTTGGCAAAGGGCACGGGCGCGATCCAGGTGCCCAGGAAGTCGGCGCCAAAGCTCAGGACCAGGTCTGCCTGGCTGAAATCGTAGCGGGGCACCGCGGACTTGCCGTGGGTCTGCGCATGGGCCGCAGCGATGGCGCCGGCGCCGAACGGGCCGTCGTAGGCGAGGTGTCGGCTGCCGGGATAGCGGGCCAGGAACGCCTTGACCAGGCTGCGCGCGGCGGGGCCGGTCAGGCTGGCGGTGACCAGCACCAGGCCTTTGCCGTCGCCCTCAAAGCCCTTGAGCGCGGCAGCGGCGGCGGCATCGAACTCCTTCCACGCCGCGGCCTTGCCGTCGACGAGCGGCTGGCGCAGGCGGTCGCCGTCGTACAGGGCCACCACTTGAGCCTGGCCGATCGCACACGCACCGCCCTGCGACCACGGGTGGCCGGCGTTGCCTTCGACCTTGATCGGGCGCCCTTCCCGGCTTTTGACCAGCAGGCCGCAGCCGGCTGCGCAGCCGCGACAGGTGGTCGCGTACATCACACCGCGGCCGACGATGACGTCTTCGGGCTTGTCCGTGTACGGCAACGCCTTGGTCACCGGCAGGCGGCCGCAAGCGGCGGTGCTGGTGGCGGCTGCAAAGGTCGCGCCGAGCACCTTGATGAAATCGCGGCGCTCGACGGCCGAGCCGTCACCGACGACAGGCGGCTTGCCGCTCTCGTACAGGCGCGCCTCGTCGTGCACGCTCGGGTCGATCAGCTCGTCGGCGCTTTGAAAGCGGCGCGTTGCGGCTGCGGCCGGGGTGGAGGGGGTATCGCGATGCTCGGGATGGCGGTCCATCGGCGCGGCTCCTGCAGGGCTCTGTGGCGGGCGGGTCCGGGTGGGCCCGGGGCCCGAAAGCGGGCGGAAAGTTCGGGTCGTCGCGACGCCTGGCGTGACTACTGGTGGCAACCCGTGCAATCGGTGGTGGCGTAGATGTGGCGGCCCTTGAGATCCGGCGGCGGGTTCTTGGTGTAGTCGCGGTGGCAATTGACACACCAGCCCATCGCCAAGGTGTTTTGCTGCTTGACCTCGGCCATCTCTTGAATCTGGCCGTGGCAGGTCTGGCACTGCACGCCTTTGTTGGCGTGGCGGCTGTGATCGAACGATACGTAATCGGGCAGGTTGTGGACTTTGATCCACGGCACCGGTTCACCCTTCTTGTAGTATTCCGCAAGCTTGGTGATCTGGGGCGACTCGGTCTTGACCGTCTTGTGGCAGTTCATGCACACCGAAGTGGGCGGGATGCCGGCCTTCTTGCTCTTTTCGGCGCCGAAGTGGCAGTACTTGCAGTCGATTTGCAGGTCGCCCGCGTGAATCTTGTGCGAGTACGAAATCGGCTGAATCGGCTTGTAATTCTTGTTCAGGCCGAGCGCGTTGACTTCGGAGTAGTCGCACGCCTGCAGCGTCGGCAGGGTCACCACCGCCAGGACCGCGAGACAGGCGCGGACGATCGCCCGCGACGCACCCAAACGCACGAAAACACGGCACAATGAACTCAGGGTCGGCCAGGTCATGAACGGCATCCTTGCGTGCTGATCGCCAGGGACGCCGGAGGCCGCCCCGTTGGCGGCGCGCATCATGGACGAAATGGTCCAGTAAGACAAGATCCGTTGACGCATCCGGCGCGCAGTCGCGCTTTGGCAGTTCCGCTCAGACAACCCTTTGACGCAATAAGGATTTTTGTGGTCGCCGCCACGGCACAGTCAGGCCGCGCTGACACGGCCACTGTCAAGCTGCCTCGCACGCCGCCAGCGCCGCCAGGTCCGGTTCGCTGCGGTAGGCGACATGCAGCGCGCGGGTGGTGTCGGCGGCCGTGACGGTGCTGCGGTTGGCCCGATCGGCGAGAACGCACGCGAGCGCTTCGACCAACGTCACCCGGCGCACCAGCGCCCGCAACCCGACGTCGATGGGCCCGATCGCGACAAATGCCGCGAGATCGTTGGCGACGACGTCGTGGATGTGCAAGCGAGCCAGCGGGGCAAACGCGCGCGCGCCTTCGGCAAGCCGGCCGTCGCGCAACTGCGCGCGCACGCCCGCGGCGAGGTCTGTCAATCGCTCTGCGTCGTGATGGCGGCGTCCGGCGCGCAGTTCTCCGGCACGTGCTTCAAGCGCGTCGGCGTACGCGGCCGCCGCGTCGTCGTCATACAGCGGCTGCGCCATGGCCAAAGCCGTTGCCGCGCGGCCCAGGTCGGCTGGCGCCGCCAATTCGGGGCCTTCGGCGAGCGCCTCTGCGTTTTCACCGACCAATTGCGCCGTCGCCGCAACCACTTGCGCCAACCAGCCGCGACCATCGGGCTCTGCCGGTTCAAGGGCAAACCAGCGCGCGGACAGGGCGGCCCACTCGCCAACCGCGACGGGCACGCCCGCGGCCAGTTCAACGGGGGCGCTCAGCTTGACGGTCGGAGCCCCCTCGCTCAACAGTGCCCGCACCTCGTCTTGCCGACTCGGCCACGCTGGCCCCGGCGCCCGGGCGCGCTCGTACCCATCGCAGGCCAGGATGAGCGAGACATGCACGCCCAGCGGACTGCGGTGAAAGCGCAGCGGAAACAACCGGCAAGCGACTGGCTTGGCGTCCGCGCCGTGCTCGCGGTGGATGTCGCACAGGTGGTCGTCGCCCTGGGCGACACACCGACCGTCCTCGCCGCGCGCCATGCCAAGGTGGTCTTTGCCGCCGACCTGCGCGGTTTCGAATACGACCGGGTCTACCGGTTCGACACCGGGCCCCAGACGCTGCACAACGCCATGGCGGACACGCGACCCGAAGCGCAGGGCCTCGACGCGCTTGCGGTCGGCAGGTGTCAGCGGCCCCAAGAAGGTCGCCCCACAGCACGTGCCCGTGCCCTGGCACGCATGGCGCGGTGGATCCCGCCCCGGCGGCCACAGGATGGGCTCTGCCGTCGCGGGCTGGCGGCACCGCTCGGCAAAAGCGGTCGCCTCTGCCTGCAGCGCCAGCCGTCGCTGGGTTCGTCGACCTTGCAACAAGTACAGACGGGCGAGCCCGGTCAACCGCGCCGCGACTTCGTCGGCCGGCAGCCGAGCCGCCTTTGCCAGTTGCGCCGCGGTAGCACCGGCTTGCAACGCCAGCACGACCCGGGCGTCGTTGGCACCCAGGCGCAGCATGCGCCGCAGTTCCGCGTCGACCACCTGAACGGTGCCCGTCGCGTCGCGCTCGATCCGCAGACCCGGACGCAGCCGGTACAGTGCCACAGCAGCCGCGTCGGGCTTAGGCCTTGGTCTTGTCGCTGACGTCGATGCCGATGTCCGGAATCGAGAAGTCGTCTTCCGTCAATGCCGGCGGCGCCTTGAGCGAAGCCGCGCCTGACGCCGACGCCGCCGGAATCAGGCCCATCTTGGCCTTGAGGGCCAAAAGGGCGTCGCTCGGTCCCTTTTGCGACTCAAGCTTCTTGAAGCGATCTTCCAAGCTTGCGCCAGAAATGTCGGCCGCCAGCTCGCCAGACGCGGCCGCTTCGGCCTCCATCTGCTCGACCTTTTCGCTCATGCGGCCAAACGCGTCGAACGCCGAGTTGTCGTTCAGGCCCGCCATGGTGTTCTGGATGGTCTTTTGCGCTTCGGCGCGCTTGGCCCGTGCGATCATCAAGTCTTTCTTGCGCTTGGCCTCTTCGATCTTGACGTTGAGCTGCTGCAGCGCGGCGCGCAACTGCTCGGACGCCTGCTTTTGCGCCATCCACTGGCCTTTCCACTGCTCGGCCAACTGCGCCTCGGACTGCTGGCGCGACAGCGCTTCTTGCGCCAGTTGGTCGTCGCCAGCCTGCACGGCCAGCATCGCTTTGCGCTCCCACTCGCCCGAGGCTTGCTGCGCGGCCGCCATCTTGGCGTAGAGGCGCTTTTCGTCCGCGATCGCCACGGCGACCTGCTTCTTGGCCTCGATGAACTGATCGCGCATATCGATCAGCAGTTGATTGAGGATCTTTTCCGGGTCCTCGGCGTTGGACACCAGCGCGTTGAGGTTGGAGCGGACGAGCAACCCGATGCGGTCGAACAAGCTCATGGTACGTGCCTCTGGGGTGAAAAAGGGGTGGCGCAACCGCGCCGAGTGGGTTCAGGCGACCACCTAGGCCGCCAGCATGGTCAGGAATTCATCGCGGTGATCGACGATCGCCAGGGTCAG
>CAXRHS010000071.1:0-2378 GCA_964230235.1 Myxococcota bacterium | reverse complement strand
CGGACCGCTTGGACAACCGCTGGGGCGTACCAGCCCAAGTGCAGCGGCATCCGCGCGTCGTCGCCGTAGCGAAACCGCCACGCGCGTACCCGTGCGCCCACCACCCGCACCACCAGGCCGATGGGAATGCCCAGATCGTGCCAGTGCGCGGCCAATGCAGCGTCGGTCGGCGCCCATTGGACGCCGCGGCCGCGCAGCGCCACAAAGCACGCCTCAATCGAGTTCAAGTACGCGGTCGCATCGCCCGTCATCGATCCGCCAATCTCCTGCACCGGGTACAGTGGACGACTGCACGCCCGATCACCCGGCGCGACCGGCAGGTGCACGCCACCGGCACGGCAAGCTACCATGGCACCCTGCCGCCAGCGAGGCGGTCGCGGAACCACAGTTGGACGATCGCGCGGCATGGGCCATCGGCGGCGACGGCCTTCGGCGGTGGGGCTTGTGCCAGCGGCTTGCCCTGCGCCCCGACGACGTGGCGTGGCTGCCGATCGATCGCGCGCAGCGATCGCGACGGTTTCGCCTCAACCCGCAGGACCTGGCGGGAAGCGCTCAGCGAATCGTAGACACGCTGCACGCAGATCGCGCGACGGGTCGCATCGCAGTCGGCTGGATCGGCTACGAAGTCGGGGCAGCCTTGGAGGGCATCGGCAGTCGCGGCCGCGCGCGCTGGCCCGATGCCGCGTGGTGGACTTGCGCACCGGATCAAATCTGCATCGAGCAGCGCGCCGCCCGGCCATTGCTGGGGGAGCCGGCGCTACCGCCTGGTCTGCTGCGCCAGGGCGCACGGTACCGCCGCACCGTCGCAGATCTGGTCGAGCGCATCGCTGCCGGCGAGTTCTACCAAGTCAATTTGACCGTGTCGGCGGCCGCCGGATCGGTGCGCGACCGCGATCCGCGCCCAATCGTGGCCGCGCTGCGGGCCGCCCAGCCGGTGCCGCTCGGCTGGGCGATGACCGTACCGGGGGCACGCCGCCGCGTGGTGGCGAGCGGATCGATGGAGCGCTTCTTGCGGTTGGCCGGCGACCGCATCGCCACCCGGCCGATCAAAGGCACCTCGCCGCGGGACGATGACCCGATTCGCGATGCCGAACTGGGTGCCGAGCTGGTCGCACGCCCAAAAGAGCGCGCAGAAAACACCATGATCGTGGACATGGCGCGCAACGACCTGCAGCGGGTGTGCGAGCCGCTGTCGGTCGAGGTCACCGCCCATTTGCAAGCGGTCGCCTACGCCACGCTGTGGCACCTCGAAAGCGAAGTCCAAGGTCGCCTGGCCACACGCGATCTTGGCAGCATCCTGGCCGCAACGCTGCCGCCGGCCAGCGTGACCGGCTGCCCGAAAGTGCAAGCGATGAAAGCGATTGTCCACAGCGAGCGACGGTGGCGCGGCCCCTATTGCGGTGCGACGTTCTGCCTCGATCCGGACGGCACGGACGACTTCGCGGTCGCGATCCGGACCTTGCGGTTCGACCGGGGTCAGGCGCGCATCGACGTCGGCGCGGGCATTGTCGCCGACTCGGAGCCCGCGGCCGAGTGGCGCGAGACCTGCCGCAAGGCGATGGGGGCGCTGCGCGCCCTGCAACTGCTGGAGGCCAACGGTGGCTGAAGCAGAACTGCGCGGCGACCGCAGCGGCGAGCGGGTGTTCACCACTTTGCTGTGGCCGGGCGGGCCGCCTGTGACCTGGCCGCACCACCTGACCAGGCTGCAGCGCGACGCGCAGCAAATGGGTCTGCCGCCCGTGTCCGCCGCGACGATTCTGGCCAATGTGCGGGAAGCCGTTGCGGAAGATGGCGATGCGCTATGGCGGGTTCGCATCGATCTGATCGCCGACGGCGGCTCGCCATTGCACGGGCCGCCTGCAGGCAGCGTGGTCCGCGTCGCGGCGGTGGCCCACAACGACCAAACCCAGGCGGCGCCGGGCCTGAGACTTGCCACAGTGTCCAGCAGTTGCGGGCAGGGCCACCCGCTTTGCGGGATCAAACGCCCGGATCCCACTTTGTGGTGGGCGCGGCAAACCGCCCGTGCAAGCGGCGCGGACGACGCGCTAATCGTGTGCCACCGCGGTCACCTGGTCGAAGCGCCAACTTCGGCGCTGCTCGTGGGCCTGGCCGACGGCGAATGGGTCGCGCCCGGCGTGGCCTGCGGCGCGGTGGCCAGTACGACGTTGGCCTGGTTGGAGACGGTGCGCCCGGTCAACCGGCGCGCGCTGGATACCGCGGACTTGGGCGATGTGCGCTGGGCGCTGCTGTGCAACGCGGTGTGGGGGGCCCGGCCGGTGACAGCGGTGGACGGCCGGCCGTTTGCGCCGCCAGACCGGCACCTGCAGTGGCTTTTGTGCGACGCCGTGCGAACGCGCGCCGCGGACGCGGGCTAGCCG
>CAXRHS010000070.1:0-2027 GCA_964230235.1 Myxococcota bacterium | reverse complement strand
GACCTCGCCAGCGGCGAGTTCAACCTTGTTTTCGCCAGTCTTGAGGCCGACAACCTTGCCCTCGCCGCTCGCCGGCTTGAGTTCGGCCACCAGGTCGTCGGCGTCGGCGACGAGCAACAAGATGCCTGGACCAGTCGCAGCCGGCGCAGGCGCAGGCGCTGCGGGCGCTTCGGCAGTTGGGGCTGGCGCGGGCGGCCGCTCGCCCTTTTCGTCGGGTCCGGCCGCAACAGCAGACGACGCGCCCAGGCCCACGAAAAGGAAAGCGGTTGCGGCAAGGGCCGCGCTTCGAATGAACATGGTCATGGAGCCTCAGGAGGTGGAGCGGTGGCAATGGGGAGCATGCCCGGATGAACGGGCGCACTTTGCTGGCCGGCGGTGGCCGGGCGGCGCGCGGTCAGGATGCTGCTGCGTTTGGCGAGGCGCTCGGCAAGATCCGCAAGACCTGGATGCTGCGACAAGTCGAGGCCGTAGCGCTCCAGAATCGTCAGCGGCTGCGCCAGTGCGAGGTCGGCCGGCGTCAGTGCGTCGCCTACCAGCCAGGGCCGGCCGCCAAGCAGTTGCTCAAACAGGTCCAGCATCTTGCGGATCGCGGTCGTTTCGGCCCGATAGACCTGCAGGTTCCACTGGTCCGAGGGCTTGCCGCCGACTTCGCGGTCCAACCGAATCAGCGCGGGCAAGAACGCTTCGTCCACGAGATCTTCGGTCATCGCCACCCGCGCGATCTGCAAGGGATCGGTCGGAATCAGCGCGGGACCCGGCGCCAGGCTATCGACAAACCGCGTGATCGTGCGCGACCCGAAAATCGGCCGCCCCTTGTCCGTGACCCACACCGGCAGCTTGCCAAGCGGCGTCAGGGCAAACAACTCAGGTGGCGGCGCGTCGCGATCGCACAGGTTGCTGGCGTACTGCACCTCGCGCTCGGCCAAAAAGGCGCGGACGCGAAAACAAAACGGGCAATCGGCGTAGTGAAAAAGTGTGGCCACGGCGCGCACGGTACCGGCCCGGCCGGCGGGGGCGGCATTCTAGCACGAGATTGCGCGAGCGCGATACCAGCGACGATGCGTCGGAAACCCATCGCGCGGCCAGGGATTTTGCGGCCGTTTGTCCCCACGAACAGGGGCGCAAAGTCCTGTTCAGCGCAACGCCAACACGGTCAGTGACAAGTTGGCGTCCGTGGCCGCGAAGAACACGCCATTGCCGGCGGCGGCGCGCAGGGTCAGGCTCAGGCCCAGGATCAGCGACAGGCGGTTTCTTGCGATAGCCCTGGCGCGCGCTGCCCGCGCGGTTGTCGCCGCGCCACGCAAGCCGTACGCTACTGCGACGCCCGCCAGGCCTGGGCGCGCAGACGGTACGATGGTGCAGCGAAAAACTGGAGCACTGACGATCGCAGCCGTCGGATTGTCGATGCTAACCGCAGCGCTGGTCGGGTGCGACAACGACACCCCGGCCGGGCCGACAGTTGGCCAGGGCGGCACGGGCGCAGGCGGTACGGGCAGCGATGCCGGCGTGGGCGACGGTGGCGTCAGCGGCGACTCGGCCGGCGCAGCGGAAGTCTCCATCTTGAAAAGCAACATCGGCAAAGCCTGCGCCAGCAACGCCGACTGTGCCCTGATTGGCCTCAAGTGCTTTGAGACCAATGCCGCGACCGGCGCCGGCATTTGCAGCAAGAAATGCGCCAGCGCGGCCGACTGCGACACCGGGACTTTCTGCAATCCGCAGGCGGACGTGCTGATTTGTACGCCGCCGCGGTTTTGCAACGGCTGCAGCCAGAACGCGGACTGCGGCCCCGAAGGCTTGTGCCTGGTCGGCAAGTCGGGTGCAAAGTACTGCACGCGCCCCTGTACCTTTGGCGACAACAGTTGCCCGACGGCGGCCAGTTGCAAGCAGTATGGCAGCGCGATCCACGAATTCGCCTGCCAGCCCGACTACGGCAGTTGCGTGGGCGACGGCGCCCAGTGCAGCCCTTGCGGTGGCCCAGCCGATTGTGCCGCCGGGACCGAGTGCGACGACGCGACGGCAACCGCCGA
>CAXRHS010000069.1:0-8759 GCA_964230235.1 Myxococcota bacterium | reverse complement strand
CAGCAGCCGCAGCGGCCTCGGCGGCGGCGCGTTCTTTGGCCAGACGCGCTTCTTCGTCGCGCTTCTTCTTGACCTCATAGGCGATTTGCTGGATCTGCTCGGCCGCGATCGCGTCGATGCCGTGGATGGACGCCAGATCCTCCGGATGGGCGTTGAGCAGGTTCTCGGGGCTGTGGTAGCCTAGCTTGAACAGGTACGAGATGACCGTCTCGTCCAGGTTCGGTACGGCCGCCAGCGCAGCCGCCAGGGCCTGCTTGCTCTCCTCGATCTTGCTCTCGCTTTGGATCTCGATCTTCCAGCCGACCAGCTTGGAGGCGAGGCGCACGTTCTGGCCGCGCCGGCCGATCGCCAGGCTCAGCTGCTCGTCGGGCACGATGAGCTCAATCGTCTGGTTGTCCTCGTCGATCAGCACGCGGCTGACTTCGGCCGGCTGAATCGCGTTGCACACGAACTTGGCGGTGTCCGGGCTCCACGGCACGATGTCGATCTTCTCGCCTTTGAGCTCTTGCACGACGGCCTGCACGCGCGAGCCTTTCATGCCGACGCAGGCGCCAACGGGATCGACGTCGGTGTCCTTGCTGGCCACGGCGATCTTGGCGCGCTCACCGGGTTCACGTGCCACCCGCATGATCTTGACGATCCCCTCGTAGATTTCGGGAACCTCCAGCTCAAAAAGCTTTTCGATCAAGCGGTCGTCGGTGCGGGACAGCACGATCTGCGGTCCGCGCGCTTCGCGCTTGATGTCCTTGACGTAGGCCTGGACACGGTCGCCGGCGCGGTAGGACTCGCGGAACATCTGCTCCCGCACGGGCAGCACCGCTTCGGCGCGGCCGAGGTCGACAATCACGTTGCCGCGCTCAAACCGACGAACGATGCCGGTTACCAGTTCGCTCTTGCGATCCTTGTACTCGTTGAAGACCACGTCGCGCTCCGCTTCGCGCACGCGCTGCATGATGACCTGCTTGGCGGTCATTGCGGCGATGCGGCCGAACTGCTGGCGGGCGGTGCGGATGCCCAGGACGTCGCCATACCGGCGATCTTCTTCTTCGGCGCGGGCGCGATCGCGCTCCAAGTAGAAAATCTGAAAGCCCAATTCGTCAGCGACCTGGACCTCGGGGTCGATGGTCTGCGCGGTCGACTGCGGCAGTTGCCGCTCGAAGTCTTCCAGCGCCTCATCGGCCACCACGGTCATGTACATCATCAACTCGCACTGACCGTCCTCTTCGTTGTACTTGGCTTCAAGCTCGCGGCCCTGGCCAAAGGTCTTGCGCGCGGCAAACACGATCGCCTGCTCCAGGGCGTCGACGAGCACGGCCCGGTCGACGTTCTTTTCCTTGCTGACCTGGTCGATGATCTGGTTGAGGTTGGCGATCATGTTGTACTCCTGAAAAAAACGGGGTGTTGTGAACAAGTAGTCCCGGCGACTAGCCGATTTCGGCTTCCTGCTGTTCCGCGCCGTCCGGCAGCCCGCCGGTCTGGTCGAGCGCGATCTCTGGGGTTTCTGCGGCCAGCCGCGCGCCGATGGCCTGCCACTGGGTCAGCGTCGGCGCCAGGCGCGCGCGCTGCACATGCTTCCACGCAAGCACGAGGTCGCTCGGCCGCGGCTTGCCCTTGGCAGCCGGCTGGCGCAGGACAATCGACTGGGCTGCCCCATCGGTGCCTGCGAGCAATGCCGTGACCGTGTGCGCTTCACCGCCGTCGTCCAGGTACGTGACGCGCACATCGACGCCGACAAAGCGAGCGCAGTCCGCGAG
Source organism: Myxococcota bacterium (assembly GCA_964230235.1). Classification (GTDB taxonomy): domain Bacteria; phylum Myxococcota_A; class UBA9042; order UBA9042; family UBA9042; genus SXRM01. The sequence goes on along the minus strand of CAXRHS010000069.1, from coordinate 7,005 downwards.
GTGGCGCAGCGGGCGATCCATGCCCGGGCTGGACACTTCCAGTTCGTAGCGCTCTGCAAAGCCGTCGATGGCATCGAGCCGCGCGGCTACGGCCAGTGACAGCGCTGCGCAGTCATCGAGCGTGATACCGCCGCGGCCTGGCCTGCGATCTGCGAGAACGACGATCCGAAAATCGCGCCCAGCCGGCTTGATCTCCGTCGCCACCACGTCCAGATCACACGCCGCTGCGGTTGCCGCAATCGCCTCGCTTGCATCGGTCTGCACCCGGCGCGGATCCAAAGCCAGCACTGGCTCGCCCGCGGCCTGCGTCTCGTCGACGTGGCCGTGCTTGCGCCCAGAGCGGCCTTGGGAGGCAGGTGTGCGCGCAGGTTTGGGGTGGTTTCGCGAAGCCAAGGCGTTGCTACCTGTGCGAAGGTGTGCGGCGCTCACGCGGGCGGACGCCAGAAAAGCGGTCGAAGATCAAACGGACAGGTTCGGCGCTGGGCCGATGGGTTGCACGGCCGATCCGCGACGACCCATGGTGGCTGCTTCCGCGGCCTGGCCAGCCTCCGCGCCGGACCAACCCCGCTGCCGGTCATCCGTGCGGCAAGGGGCGATTCGGAATTTCCGGAGGACGCCGCAGTCACGGTGGCGAAGCCACTGGCGACTGCCCGCACAGCGTGCGCGGCTGCCCGAGCTCAAGCTTGCGACATTTCAAGCTTGCGACGACCGGGCACCAAATGGCCGTCCGGAAGTCCGAATCGGGAGCGCGACTGCGCGCGCACAGACACGGCCAACTGCCAGGCCCACCGAGGGTCAAGGCTGCTTGTCGGCCCACATGCGCAGCAACCGCTGCAGGAACACCGCGCGGCGCATTCGCCGATTTGATCAGCCCTGCGCGCGCGCGGATGGGAGGCGGCACCCGGATTCGAACCGGGGATCAGGGAGTTGCAGTCCCATGCATTACCACTTTGCTATGCCGCCACTGGTATTTCGACCCCAGACATCAGGAACCGGGGATTCGGCGCCTGCTGGGTCGCCGTACGCCGGGCGAACCGGCGCAGCCCTTGGCGGCTTGACACAAGGTCAGCCCGCCCAGCGGCGGCGGAAGTGTACGCGCGTTGGCTCCGGCGTCAAGACGCGATTGCGCCTTGCGGCTCCGAGCGCGACAGCAGGCGATGGCCGGTGCGCCAAGAATGGACAATCATTTTGAGCAGTCGCGCGCCGCACTTGAGCTTGCGGCCCGCGGCTGCTACTTTGCCGCCGCGCCGGCCTCCGCGCCATGCGCAAGCCGCGATTTGGTGGCCGGCTTTCGGCCGAACCGGCTGGCGGGGGACAACGTCGCGATCCGCAACAGGTCGCGATCGCGGTCGCCTGGTGCGGCTGTCGCGTCGCTCCGGGCGACACCACGTCCTCGTAGCTCAGAAGGATAGAGCGTTCGCCTCCTAAGCGAAAGGCCACAGGTTCGATTCCTGTCGGGGACGCCCGCCTGTTCCAACATCACTCTGCGGCGCCGCATCCAGCCCGCCCGCGCACGCGCCTTCCGCAGGCGTCAGGTTCCCAATCCGAGGACCGATCACGACCCGCAAAACGAAACCGACTCGCCCACGACCCAAGATGCCGGCGCGGGCCGCCAAGGCAACCAAGAAGAGGCACCTCGCCGCCGCGTCGTCAGTCTAAGCGACGTGGCCTTTGCCGATCTGCCGATTCCGGCCCCGGTTCTGCGCGGCCTGGACGCGGCTGGGTTCGGCTATTGCACCCCCATCCAAGCCAAGACCCTGCCGCACAGCCTGCTTGGCAAGGACATTGCGGGCCAGGCCCAGACCGGCACCGGCCAGACCGCCGCGTTTCTGGTCACGATCTTCAAAGAACTGCTTGAGACCGAGCGTCGCCACCCGACGGCGACCCGCGCGGTGGTCGTTGCGCCTACGCGCGAGCTTGCGCTGCAGATCGCCGCCGACGCGCACACGCTGGGCCAGTTCTGCCACTTCAACACGGTCGCGGTTTTCGGCGGTGTGGACTGGGACAAGCAAGCCAAGGCCTTGGAATCGAAAGTCGATCTGCTTGTCGCCACCCCGGGCCGGATGATGGACTACATGCGCCGCAAGATGCTCGATCTGCGGCATGTGCAAGTCGTGGTGCTCGACGAAGCGGACCGCATGTTCGACATGGGGTTCGTGGACGATGTTCGGTTCATTCTCGGGCACTGCGCGCAGGACCGGCAGACGCTGCTGTTTTCGGCCACGCTCGGCTACGACGTCATGCACCTGGCCAAGCGCCACACGCGCGATCTGGTCGAGGTGCGCGTGGACCCAGATCAGGTTGCGGCTGACACGGTGGTGCAAGAGCTCTACCACGTTCGCGAGCGCGACAAGCTTCCGTTTCTTTTGTGGCTTCTTGAGCAATCGGCGCCGCGGCGGTGTCTGGTGTTCATCAACACCAAGCGCACTGGCGAATGGCTCGACTTCAAGCTCTTCCACAACGGCTGGGAGTCGCAGCTGATGAGTGGCGACGTTGCTCAAAAGAAGCGCCTCAAGATCGTGGAGGATTTCAAGAAGGGCACCGTCGAAATTCTGGTCGCAACCGATGTGGCCGCTCGCGGTCTGCATGTCGACGATGTCGAGCTGGTCGTCAACTTCGATCTGCCGGGCGATCCGGAGGATTACGTTCACCGCATCGGTCGCACCGGTCGCGCCGGTCAGGCGGGCCGGGCCGTGTCGCTGGCGGACGAGGCCCTGGTCGAAAACCTGCCTGCAATCGAACGGTTGCTTGGCAGGAAGGTGCCAGCGCTGGTGGCAACCAACGACCAGATGCTCGACGACGTCGGGCCGTCGTTCGGCGCGACCATGAAAGCACAGCGCAATACTGGGGCCCGCAAGGACCGGCCGCGGCCCCGCGGTCGGCGTTGACAAGCGGCTGTGTCGGGCGCACACTACCGCTCCGTCGCGGGCTCTGTGCGAGCCTGCGCCCCTGGGTCGCCGCGGTTGCGCGTCCGACCCGACTGGTATTTGAGCAACCAACTGCGCACGACGGCCCCCGGGCTGGCGGCTGCACGCGGTTCGCACCCTGCGAAAGTGGCGGAACTGGTAGACGCACTAGATTCAGGTTCTAGCGGGCGCAAGCCCATGGGGGTTCAAGTCCCTCCTTTCGCACCCATCCAGACGTACCTGCGCCCCAAGCGCCTTTTCCCTGGTCGCGCGCGCAGTCCCCAGCCGGGCCTGCAGCGGCGTCGCTTTGGCATTGCCATTGCCCGCCTGTTTGGGCCCGCGAAAAATCGAATCGATTTTTCACCTTGGCCTGTTGCTTGCCAATTGGGTCGCAAGCTCGCTACTTTGCAAGTCGACTCGACGCTCCGCTCCGCACGTGTGTCGATCGACTAGTTTTTGCACGGGGCCATTCCGGCGCTGGCGCCAATCCTGTGCGCACTTGCTGTTGCGTGCGCAAAGGCGCCCATCGACGACCTGGTTGACAAGAGCTTTGTGCATCTAGAGGCCGCTGCCGACTTGCTGGAGCGCCACGCGGGCGACGAAAAGGCGCTGCTGGAGGCCGCGATGACCTATCGCGCCGAGCAGGGCCGCGCGTTCATCGCGCTGCGCGAGCAGGGCGAACGACTACTGGCGAGCGCAGGCGAACAAAAACAGCGCGAACTGGCGACAGCCGCGCGAAACCGCGCCGCGCCGCTGCTCGCGCGCATCGATCAGGCCGCGCAGAAATACCCAGACCGGCAGCGCGCTCTGGCTTTTGTGCGACCGCTGGTGGTCGCTGGGACGCCGCGGCTCAAGCCGGGCACCAAGCCGCTGTGGTTGCCCAAAGAGCTGCCCCCGCCACCGGAATTGTCGTTGCCGTCGGAGTCGTCGTCGTCCCACGGCGGCCATACACATTGACGCGGTCGCCATGAGTTCTGCTGCGATCGCCGGTCCGATCGCCTGGCTTGCCGCCGTCGCAACGGGCGTATTGACGTTTCTGGCATTTCCGGGGTGGAACTACCACCCGCTGGTGTGGGTTTGCCTCGTGCCCATCCTGGTTGCGGCGCGGTCCGCGACGCCAGGGCGGGGCTTTCGGCTGGGCCTGTTCGGCGGCTTGGTGACCAATGGCGGCGGCTTTTGGTGGATGACGGAGATGCTGCGCGAGTTCGGGCACTTGCCCGTTGTCGCAGCGTGGGCGATTTTGTTGCTGCAAGCCGTGACGCAAGGACTGTCGCTGGCGGTTGGCATCGCCCTTTGGCGGTGGCTGGCCCGCCGGGGCGCGTCCGATGCGTTGGCCGCGTGGCTGGGCATCTGGGCCGGAGAGGCCACGGTGCCGATGATTTTCCCGTGGTTTTTTGGCAATGCGCTGTCGCCAGAGCTGCCGATGGTCCAGATCGCGGATTTGGGCGGCGTCTCGCTGGTTTCTGCGTTGGTGCTGGCGGTCAACGTTGCCCTTGGCGATCTTGCGCACGCGGCGCTCGCGCGCAAGCGCCCCAACTGGGCGTTTGGGGCGGCCGTCGTCGCCGTGCTGCCCATCGTGTGGCTGTATGGCACCTGGCGCATTGCCGAGGTCGATGCGGCGACGGCTGCTGCGCCCAAGGTCAAGATGGGTCTGGTCGAGGGCAACATCGGCATTTGGGAAAAAGAGGCGCGCCATCTCGATCCGGTGCAGCGCGCGCTGACCCGCCGTCACAACCTGCTCAAGCACCAGCGCATGTCGCGCGAGCTGCAGGATCGCGGCGCGGAGTTGATCCTGTGGCCCGAAAGCGCCTACATGCCGATGGGACCGCTGCCGGTTTCCCATGCCCTGCACGACTATTTGCTGGTCGGCGACGGAGGGGCGGTCGCGGCGCTGGGTACGCACGAGGCTGCCGCGGTCGCCCCAGACCGCTTGGGCCTGCCCCGCGATCTCGGGTTGTTGTCGGGTCTGTCTGCAGCACGCGGCGACCTGTGGCGGGCGATCGACGGCGGCAACCGCATCTTGACGGTATCGCCGAGCGGGGCGACGACTCACACGTTGCCCGACGCCGCGACCGCCGTCGCGACTGTGTCACCACCGCCCGATTGGAGCGGCAATCTCCGCGACAGTTGGGTGGTCGGGCGCCAAGGCCGCTTCTGGCGCCTGCCCTGGCCAGCCGAGGGGACGCGTGCGGTGGGCGCCGCCGCGCCACAGTTGCAGGAACTCTCTGTCTTGCCGCCACCCGGGCTGGATCTGACCAGCGCGGCGGTGGACGCCGACGATCGGCGGATAGCGGTCGGCCGGCGCGGTGCGATCGTGCGCTGGGGCGACGCGTCGCTCGTGACCATGGACGCGCCGACGACCCAGGACTTGTGGGCTGTCGCCGCTGAACCACTGGGATCATCGTGGGTTGCAGCCGGGTCGGGGGGAGTTGCGCTGACGCTCGATGGCGACGCGTGGCGCGCGCATGCGGTGGGGAACCGCATCTGGTACGGCGCGTGGGCTTGTCCAGGCGGCGATCGTTGGATTGGCGGTCAAGCCGGGCAGGTCGCGGTGATGCCCGCTGGCGGCAGCCAGTTTCGACAAGCGCCCAGCGTCGATGCCGACGTGCTGGCTGGGGCGTGCACGGTCGATGGCGATGTGGTGCTGGTCGGCCGCGGCGCGCGGCTATGGCGTGGCGACGGCCAACGCCCGTGGCAGTCCATTGCGGGCGGCCCGCGCGGAGAAATCACGGCGATCACGGCATTTGCGCCGCAGCCGGCCCTCGCCGTGCCGCGAACCGCCCGGCGCATCCTGCCCGCGCGAACCCCGCTGCCCGCGGTCGCCGAGTTCCCGCACAGCGCGATGGCTGATCAGGGTACGCCGGAACTGGACCGTTCGACGCCGCGGCGCGGCTTTGACGTGCCGTTGCTATTTGGTGCCTTGTCGCACGGCGGCCCGCTCGCGGTCGGCGACGACGGCCACTGCGAAGAATGCTACAACTCCGCGGTACTGCTCGACAAAGACGGCATCATCCGCGGCATCAACGACAAAGTGTTCTTGCTCGCTTTTGGCGAATACATGCCATTTGGCGACACATTCCCTTGGCTATACCAGTTGTCGCCGGAGACCAGTCGCTTTCGGCACGGCACCAAGACCTCGCCCATCGAGTATGCGTTTGATGGCAACCGCAATGCGCGCATGGGCATCCTGGTGTGCTACGAGGACTTGCTCCCGCGGCAAGCCCAAAAGGTCGCGGCGCATAACCCTAACGTCTTCATCAACTTGACCAACGATGCCTGGTTTGGCCAGACCGCCGAGCCCGAGCACCACTTGAACCTGGCCCTGCTGCGCACGGTCGAATACCGCCGCTGGTTGGTGCGCTCGACCAATACCGGTATCAGCGTCTTTGTGGACGCCGCCGGCCGTAGGCTGGCCGAGACCCGTCTGACCGATGCCGAGACCCTGTTGCGCGAGGTTCCGCTGTTGGAGCTGCGCACGGTGTACTCGTACCTTGGCGATTGGCCGCTGGCGTGTCTGGCGCTCGGCTTGGGCTGGCTGGTTTTGCGCCCAGGATCGTCTGCAGTGGCGACGCCGCGGACGTCCAAGCGCAAGCAGAAAGCAGCGACCTGACCGCGTCTGTACGAACGAACGCTAGACGCCCCCCGCCGCGAAGACGCAGTGCTTGGCCGTCCGCAGGGCGGAATCGTACAACCACCTCAACTTGCGCGGTAAACCCGGCCCGTGCCGATCAGACTGGCTGCACGGACTACGGGTGTGCGCCGTCGCTTTGCCCGGCTTGCTTGGCTTCGCGCCGCTTGTCGCGCATCGCCTGCAACTCCCGGTCGCGCCGTCGCCGTGCCCACCAGTTCTTCGCACCCTGGCCGAGGCGCAGCGCGAACAGCAGCCCGGCGGCGATGCCGAGCAGCTTGCCGATACCGAACAGGTCCGGCGGTCCTTCAGGCATCGGCATGGGCGACCTCGCGGTTGACGTGCGTATCGCGAAACCAGCGCAGCACATTGGCAGCGAGCGCAGCGCCCTGCGGCGTGCCCACCGATTCCGGATGGAACTGAACACCTTCAAGGCCGAGGTGCGGCACGCGCAGGCCCATCGGCACGTCT
>CAXRHS010000068.1:0-2426 GCA_964230235.1 Myxococcota bacterium | reverse complement strand
CCCGTTTCGCTAGCATCCCGCTGGCCGTCGGCGAGTGGTCGATTCGGGAACTGCCCGACGGCGGCATGGTTTTTCGGTGTGATGCGCGGTTGCCGAAGCAGCGGTGACTGCCATGTGCTGATCCGGCGAGTCCGGCGGGGCCCAGGTGGCTTTCCTTGGCGGAATCCTGGCTTGGCGTAGGTTGCGGGCGTGAGCGGCGGTTGTGGATTGATCTTGGCGTCCGCCCTTCCGGCCCGGCGGTGTCGAAGCAACCGCCAACGCCCACTTGACATCCAATGTCATTTTTGACATAACCGCTTCGGTGGCTTGGATGGCTGCTTGGAATTGGGCATGGGCGAATCCGACAAGCCGCTGGCTTGGCTGCACGGCGAAGTGAAAACGCCGCCGATGTCGTCTGCCGCGCGAGTCGAAACCGGAGTCCTGCGGCGGCAACTGCAGGCCGGCGAACTGCTCGGCTTGCCACACAGCCGGCCGATGCCTTCGATTGGGTCGCATGTCCACGAACTGCGTGTCGTCGACGCCGACTTGGCATGGCGGGTTGTGTACCGGATTGACCCAGACGCCATTGTCATCGTGGACGTATTTGCCAAAAAGACCCAGGAGACGCCGAAGACCGTCATCGACAACGCCAAACGCCGCCTGTCGGCCTACGACGCTGCGGCAAAGGAAAGGTAGCCATGGACGCCGAAAAGCAGAAACGCCTTGAGTCCGCCGGCTGGCGGGTCGGCGACGCCACGGAATTTTTGGGCCTTGCCCCCGATGAAGCCGAGCTGGTCGAGGTGCGGCTGCGGCTGTCGCGGGCGCTGCAGTCCGAGCGCAAGCGGCAACAGGTATCGCAGGCGGCGCTGGCCGAACGGATGCATTCCAGCCAGTCGCGGGTGGCCAAGATCGAAGCCGGCGATCCGTCGGTTTCGATTGACCTGATGATTCGGGCGCTTCTCGGGTTGGGTGTGCGACGGCAGCAGTTGGCCGAGTGGTTGGGGGCGGTGTAGGTGGCGTTGGCTATGCTGACGGCGATCCTGCGAGCCCGGCGGGGCCTAGGCGGCTTTCCTTGGCGGAATCATAGGTTAGGCTAAGGCGCGGCGGTAGCGGCGATGCTTGCCTGAATTCCGGGCCGGCGCCAGCACCAGCAGCAACTTGACGCGCGACGATCCACGGCGGCACCATGAGCCCCGTGGTGGGATGGTGGCGAGCCGGCAAGAATGACGCAATTCATACTGTTAGCCTTTGCTGTTGTGGTAGTCGCGCCGCTCGATTCGGAGCGCTGGGCGTCGGTCTGCGCAGCCCAAGGTGCGGCCATTCAGCGCACGCGGCCAGAGGAAGGAAGTGCTGACGGATCAAATCGGCCAATGGCAACAAGCGACGGTCAGGGGCGTACCTGGACGCCCGACGGCGCGTATCGAAGCAAATCCGCCGACGCCAAACTTGACTCGTCCGGCGGTGTCAGCGAGCTAGTTGCGGGCAACGCCTGCACTATCACAGGAAAAATCGTGAGAAGTGCTGGCCGACCAGAATTCCAGTTCGTTGGGAAATCGGCAGATGGCCTTGGCTGCCCAGGTAGTTCGGGTTCAGCCCTGAACGCGACGATTACCGTCCTCGACGGGCCTGGAGTGCGCGCATTGGGTAACGCGAGCAAGCTGAGAATCCTGCACAAGAGCCGCAAGGGCAAGGTCAACTTTTCGGGCGTCTATGAGTTTGAGCATGAGTAACCGTCGTCGCCCCCAGGGACCGAAGGCGCCGATCGCGTGGTGGCGGTCAACCTGAAGTTCTCAGGTCGGGCTCGTGCCGCTGGTTCGCAGCCGTTCGCTTGACTACGAGGAATTCATGCGGAATTTGGTTCTCGCATTACTTTCCGGCGCCCTTGTCGGAGCGCCTGGGGCCGCAAGCGCTGAATCGGCACCAAAGAAGCCTAGTCAATGTGTTGATACGGCAGTGAAATCAGTTGGGTTTCGACTCGAAGGCGATCCCGATTCAGGTGATTTCATCGAGTTCACCAACGGCGTCAGCCAGGTTTCCTACGACAAGGTTCCGGGGCTGGACCAGTCGCGGCCCAACGACCGCATCAGCCTTTGTCTGGTTTCGGTGCCCAAACGGTGCCCGAAGGGCGACACCCGCGGCCGGGTCTACAAGGCGACCAACTTGCGGACGGGGAAATCGTGGACGGCGGCGAACAGCTCGCATGACTGCGGTGGGGCTTGAAGGACTGGATAGCCTCAGATCGACGACGCACCCGGGCGAGAGGCCTGCCATTCGATCCCATGCGTTGACACCCGGCTCTGCGCGGCGTACCGTCACTGGGCAATGCAACGGCACATTTGGTGCAATCGTGACCGACGACAACAGCAAGCCGCCGGACATCGACGCGACTACCGATACTGACGCGCATCCAATATCTGGATCGCTACCCCAGTCGCGGCCGCGCATGG
>CAXRHS010000067.1:0-5122 GCA_964230235.1 Myxococcota bacterium | reverse complement strand
TACCGAGCGCGACCTAAAGAAGAACTTGCTCCCCTTCCTGCGGACGCACTTGCAGACCCTGCGCGATGCTACCGGCTTCAACTGGATCAAGCGGTATTCGGTCGACGATTCGGCGATCTACCTACACAACGGCAGCACCATCTACTGGCAAGGCTACGAACGCGTCGACAAGCTACGCGGCCAGAACTTGGCATGGGTTGCCGCCGATGAGATTTGCTGGTCCGAGGCCGATGAGCTGACCGTTTATGAAACGCTGATCAGTTGCATACGCGTGCCGTGCCCGCGGCCATCCTTTGCGGTGGCCAGCTCGCCCAACGGTTTGAGGGGCGTCACTAAGCTGTTTCGTGACCGGCAAGCTGAAGATCACCCAGATTTCTTCGTCGCCCGAGCGACCAGTTACGACAACCCGTACCTCGATCGGCACGTCGTCGACTCGTGGAAGGACGCGATGTCGGTGCGGCGCTACGAGCAGGAGATCCTAGCCTTGGCGCTTCGACCGATGTCGGCAGTCTATGGCGAATTTCGCGAAGCACGGCACGTCGTCCCATGGTCGGCGCGTCATCATCCCGAGTGTCGTTGGGTCGTCGGCATCGACTGGGGCCTGAACCGCGCGGTCGCCGTCGCCATTCAAGTCACGCCTGACGGTCGGTGGATTGTCGCGGATGAACTGGTGCGCCAGCCTGAAAGCCGCGGTCACTTTCGCGTCGAGCTGCAACGATGGATCGAGCATACTTGCGGCGGCGTGCCGCACTTGATCAGCGCCGACCGCGCGGTGCCAGAAGAAAACGTGTGGCTGCGTCAACTATACAGTCCGCGCAAATCGATCGTCTTGAGCCTAAGCAGCAAGGCTGACCAGTATGTGCGAAGCGGCATTGCCCAGGTGCAAGACATGCTTGCGCCAGTGACCGGCGAGCCACGGTTGCTGTTTGCTCATTCGCTTGCGAAAACGTTCAGCGGGAACGTCGCCGGCATTGTGCCATCGATGACGGCTTATCGTTACATGCTCGACCGCGATGGCAACCCAACGGATACGCCGGCCAAGGACAATCTGCACGATCACGCGGTTGACGCTTTGCGTTATGCTATCGTCGCCGGGTCGCGGTTCAAGGAGCTGCACGGCGGCAAACTGCCGGGCCGGTTTGCCGTCGCCAACGATGGCGTCGACAACGTGCCTCCGCACTTGCGTTGAGTTTGCGCCGCCGTACACTAGGCGCGGAGGTATCTGCCAATGTCGTTGTTCAGCATCGCGCGAGCCGAGCGTTGGGACCTTCAGAAGTTTGGCAAGAAATCGTTGCAATTGTCGCAGTTTCTTCGAGGCGATTTCTCGAGTATTCGCGCCGAGCTGGACAAGGTGTTTCCGAACACAAGCAACTTGCAAGAGCGCTTTGTGCCGCTGGTGCAACGTTACGCCTACGAGCTGACGGGCTTTTACGGCCGGCCGGTGGTGCGGCGCTTTTTCTCGGCGAGCGCGGCCAACGCGGATCCGTTTATCAAGTTGCGCGAAGTGTACCGCGCCAGCACGGTCGACCGTGCGTTGCACCAGGCGCATCGCGAGCTGATGGTGCAACAGACCGTCATTTTGGCGGTGCTGCCAGACGGCGTCGGCAAGGTCAAGGTGATGTCGTTTGAGCCTTGGCAGGTGGATTGGGAACCTGGCGACCCGTTGCGAGCCGACGACATCCAGCACGCCGAAGAAGTCGAGCTGGCTATCCCGGTCAGCTACAACGACGGCTTTGTGACCTATGGCGAGCTGTGTATGTCGCCGACCGAAATCTACATTGAGAAGGGTGGTCAGAAGGTGCCGGTCTACGGCAACAGCATCGCCAATCCATTCGGCGGCAAGCTGCCGCTGATCGTCCTGCGCGCCGAGCAGCCGCAACCTGGGCGATGGGCCGCGCCGGTCAACGAGCCGCTGTTGTCGATGCAAATCGCGTTGTGCTTGTCGGAGGCCGATACCGAGCTGCTTGTCCACACGCAAGCGTGGGGTCAGAAGGTACTGGAGAACGCGCAGATCGCGCAGCAAGTCGAGGAAATGCAAGTCGGGCCTGACCGCGTCTTGGCGCTGGTAAACACCGACCCGACCGCGCCTGCACCGAAGCTGACCATCGTGCAGGGCCAACCGCCGCTGGCGCAAATCACGAGCTGGAACGAATCGCGGTTGCGGTTGCTGTGCTCGATGTTTGACTTACAGCCCGATGCCTTCTTGAAGGTGGCGACGGCTGTGACGGCTTCGGCTCGCGCGGCCGACGCTAACGACCGTGAGCAGGCCAAGGATAAGTACAAGCCGATCTTTGCGGACGCCGAAAACGAGCTGTGCCAGTTGATCGCTATGGTGTTGAACCTGACGGAGCCTGTGCAGATTCCGGCCGATACGGTCGTCGAGGTACGCTATCAGTCGTATGAAGTGCCGGCCGACCCGTTGCATGAGTCGCAGGCGCTTCAAATGGAGATCGCGCAAGGCATTGTTTCGCCTGTCGACGTGGTCGCCGACCGCGACGGCGTCACGCGGCAGTCGGCCTACGACAAGATCAAGCGCAACCTTCAGGAGTCGCGCGACCTTGGCATTCTTCCGTCCGAGCCTGTCGCGGTGGTGGATGTCGCCGCATCTGCTGGCACAACCGATGCAACCGCGGTTGCCGGCGAGATTCAGGGCACGGCGCTCAATGGCGCTCAGGTTCAGCAGCTTACGGCGATCGTGCAGCAAGTCACAGCTGGCCAGTTGCCAACGGATTCGGCGGTATCGCTGATCCTGCTTGCATTCCCGCTGCTTGCGGAATCTCAGGTGCGTAGCATGATCGACAAGGCCGGACGGTTCACGCCGCGCGCGGTGCCGCAATGATCGAAGTCAAGGTACGCTATACGAAAGCGGCGCAGGCCAATGTCGACTTGCGCGCCAACTTGCAGCGACCCATGGTCCTTGCTGAGTCGGCGGCAAAGCGCGTCTCGACGCGGGTTTTGACCCAAGGCAAGACGGCGACGCCGGCAAAACCGTATTCGACGCGCAGCCGCAGTTACACAATCAGCGAAGCCTACGGTCAGCAGCTTGGCGTGACCAAGACGCGATACCGCAACAGCCAAGAATTCCATGCGGCGGTCGGTACGCGACCAGGTGCCTTTCGCGTCAGCGGTGGCATGTGGGCAGGCTTGCAGGTTCGCAACGTCGGCAGTACGGCGGCGCTGATTGACTTCGCCGGCAGCAGCATCGGAAGCACGCGTCAGTCTGGCAAGACCAAAACCGGCCGGCAACGCAAGTCGCCGGTCAAGGTCCGCAATCAAGCCAAGGGCGCTATCGTGTTCAATCAGAGTGAAGTCAACGTTTTGCAAATGACACAAGGCGAAGAAGAAGCCTTGGTCGGTGCGGTAACGCGCTGGTCGCAAAACATCGTTGGTCGAATCTTTGGAGCCACGTCGGGGCAGTTCTCGACGACCGGCGATCAACAACTGCTGCAAGACATTTTGCGGCATTATGACGGGAGCAGATAGCATGGACGCAAGCACCACCGCACCAGCTACGACCGCCGCATCAGCGGCACCACCACCCGCAGCACCGGCCGTGCCGCAGGTCGACGATGTCGCCGCGCTGCGTGCCGAGCTGGCCGCGCTGAAGTCAGCGGAGGAAGCACGCCAAGCGGCGGCAGCCAAGGCCGGCGAGGAAGCGGCAGCCAAGGCCGAAGAAGAACGCAAGGCCAAGCTGTCGGCTGAACAGAAGTTCGCCGAAGAACTGGCGGCGCAACGGTCGCAAATCGAAGAAACGCGCAAGCAGCTCGCCGACGAGCGGCGCAACTTGGCGCTCGACCGGCTTGGGGTGCAGGAGAAGTTTCGTCAGTTCGCGCCGGCCGTGGATCCGGGCGATCCGAAAGGAGCTAAGGCGCTCGAAAGCTGGGCCAAGGACAATCCCGAGTTGCTGCGGCAGCAGGCCGCGCCGGTGTCCGATGCCCTGTCTCAGCTTAGGAGCAAAGCCGGATCGGCATTGCAGAAGGTGCTGAGTGGCGAGAAGAAGTCGACGCTTGTGACCGAACGCAACCTGAGCAAAATGCGCTAACCCTTGCAACCGCGCGGCGACTGTGTACGCTTGCGCTCTGGAGGCCAAATGGCAACGCGAAAGACTGAGATCAAGGATGGGGTGGCGGTTGTTGAGCCCGTTGGGCCAGCGGTGCCGGTGCTGCCGTCTGACGAGGAAGTTGCAGCCGCACGCGCAGCGCGGAAGGCAGCGGGCACCTACACCGAACTGGCACCGGGCACCGTGTTGGGCCTGCCTGCCGGTTGGGCTTCGGCCAAGCTGGATCCCGCGCTGAGCGAAAGCCGCAAAGCTGAGCTTCGGGCCAAATGGGCCGCTCAAGGCTGGATCGCGCTGGAAGGGCTTCAGCAAGTGATCGGCTACCCGACCGGGTGCGAAGTCTGGGTCAAGAAGGTTGAGGATTACGAGTCCGACCGACGCGAGCTTGGCGAACGCATCCGGCAGATGGCGGCGCAGGGTTCTTTCTTGCTGGGCCAAGCCTAGCGATAGGGGTTCAAGATGGCTAACTCTCTCGATAATCTCATCCGTGTTTCGCAGGCCGCGTTTGTCGACGCGCTTGCCAACTCTACCGAGCAGTACGCGCAATGCTGCCAAGTGCTGGACTACCCCGGTGGCTCGGCGCAGCTCATGGCGGTCAACGCCGGTGGTCTGGCTACCGAAGTGACCGGCGCGACCACCAGCGTGTCGGCGACCGATCTGACCAGCGGCATCAAGGTGGTCACGCAGAAGGCGTTTGCGCTCAAGCACCGCATGCCGCGCCAGCAGCTCCCGTGGCTGGTGGATTCGGCGGCTGCTGACATCGCGACCAGCTTGGCCAACGCCGCGGCGCAGAACATCAACAAGCTGTACTTCGACGGCTTGGAGTCGCTGTTCGCGCTGGCTCACCCGATGGCGGGCGCCAACAACGGCCAGGTCGGCAACGGCAAGAAGTTCATCGACACCGGCCTGTCCTTCCTGCAGGGTCAAGCCGGCGCCGGTACGCAGTCCACCCTGCTGACCGATGCGCTGTCGGAGAACGCGCTGAACAGCGCGCGCGAGATCCTGCGCAAGTACAAAAACCAGCAGGGCCTGCCCATGAACATGGGCGACTCGAGCTACGTTCTG